>JBMOIY010000018.1:0-27801 GCA_049317085.1 Rickettsiales bacterium
CAAGCCTTATAACACATCCTCAGAATCTATGCCGCCAGTTTATAGAGGTGCCCCTCGAACGTCACGCGCGCGTCGGGGCGGATTTTCTCGATGAGTTCGTCATTGATGAGTTTGACGATAGCGCCCAGGTCGCGGTCATGGATGGTGATGATGGTGGCCTTGAACCAGTGGTCGTTGGTGAATTCGCCCTTGTGGCTGAAGCGGATGTTGCGGGCGGCGGCCGCAGCGCGCAGTGCTTTCGCGGTCTCGGCGGTGAGGACGGCAGAGCCGATCTTGCACTCGTAGAGCTGTTTGGACTTATCTTCCGGATGGTCGGGGTCGAAGTTCATCTGCACCATGGGGATGGCAGCAAGGTCGGTGGTCTCACTCAACATGTAGCCGCGCTGCTGGACAGCGATGGCCTGGAAGGCATCGCGGAATTCGCGGTTGGCGAGTTTCGACAGCAGCTCCGGGCCTTCCGATACTTTCATCACCTCGTCCATCGCGCGTTGCAGGCGCGTGGTGCGGGTGTTCTCGACAGGCGCGCCAACGTCGGCGGTAGCGGCTGGAATCGGGTGCACGGTCATAGGGAATCCTTGAAAAAGACGGTCCGACCAGTGTATTGAATTTTCCTGCTTTTCGCAAGGTCAACCGCTGCTCAACCTACATAGGCAGACATTAAGTCGATGCCTGTTGCAGGGATTCAACCTTTTGAATTGCCTTATTAGTATGCAGCTTCTGCCACCGCTTCAGCAGGCAGATGCTCGAGGAATTTCTGTGCCTCAAGCGCGGCCATGCAGCCGGTGCCGGCGGCGGTGACGGCTTGGCGGTAGATCTTGTCCTGCACATCGCCGGCAGCGAAGACGCCCGGGATGTTGGTCTGGGTGGTGCCGGGTTTCACGGTGAGGTAGCGATCATTGTCCATCGCCAGCTGGCCTTCAAACAGGCTGGTGTTGGGGTTGTGGCCGATGGCGACGAAGGCGCCGTGGCAGGGAACGACGGATTCCACGCCTGTTTTGCTGTTCTTGATGCGTACGCCGGTAAGGCTTGGCGGATTGTCGTCGCCGACGAATTCTTCGACGACCGAATCCCAGATGACTTTGATGTTGGGCGTCGCGAATAAACGGTCCTGCCCGATCTTCTCGGCGCGCAATGTGTCTCGGCGGTGGATGAGGGTGACGCTGTTGCAGATCTTGCTCAGGAAGAGCGCTTCTTCAACGGCGGAATTACCGCCACCGAGCACGACAACGTCTTTCTTCTTGAAGAAAAACCCGTCGCAGGTGGCGCAGGCGCTGACGCCGAAATTCTGGAATTTCTGTTCGGAAGGGATACCCAGCCAACGCGCGGACGCGCCCGTTGCAATGACAACGGTCTCGGCGACATAGGTATCCCCCGATTCGCCTTTGGCGATGAAGGGGCGTTTGCTGAGGTCGATGCTGGCGATCAAGTCCGACACGATTTCAGTACCGACATGGGCCGCTTGGGCTTCCATCTGTTCCATCAGCCATGGACCTTGGATGGCGTGGGCGAAGCCGGGGTAGTTTTCTACTTCGGTGGTGATGGTCAATTGCCCGCCGGGCTGCATACCGCGCACCATGAGCGGTTTCAGGTTGGCGCGCGCGGCGTAGATAGCGGCGGTGCAACCGGCAGCGCCGGAGCCGATGATGAGAACGGAAGTGATATGCTTGGTCATAGAAATATCTTTAAAAATAAGATGTGGAACTCAAGAAGATTAGTTGCTTTCGTGTTGCGCAAGCCAGCGCTGCATCCAGGCGATTTCTTGTGATTGCGCGGTGACGATGCCGGTGACGAATTCCTTCAGGTCCGGGTTGCTGCCTTCGTGCATCCAGATGCTCGCCATATCGATCGCTCCCTGATGGTGGGCAATCATGCCGCGCACGAAATCGAGGTCGGCATCTCCCGTATAGTCGATCATCATGGCGTGGTGCATTTTTTTCATGGCAGTGCCGTAGTAATCGCGGGCGTTCGGGCTCACCTCGCCATGGTCATAGCGGGATTGCCAGCCGCGCATGGTGGCGATCTCCTGCCCCTGTGCAGTAGTGATCCATTCGGTCAGCTTTTTGAGGCGTGCGTCATGGCCATATTTAAGTTGAATCTTTGCCATCTCTATCGCGCCCTGATGGTGCGGGATCATCTGGCGCACGAAGTCGATATCGGGATTGCCGGAGCGCGGAGTATCCATGCTCTTGTGCATGGTGCGCATGGCACGCTCGTAAGCTTTAGTCGAGGCGGCCTGCGTTGCTTTAGGCTGCGCTTTTTGCGCATTATGGTGATGTGTTTTTACGCCCGTCGATTCCGCCGCATGCGCGGTGGTAGTTGAAAGGGATATCACGGCTACTGCCAACGCAGCGGGCGAAATCAACGAACGTAAAAACATACAAGCACCTTCATGGAATGCGTTAAACCCTAGAGCGCTTTTGCCTTCTCTTTGAGGTAGCTCGCCACACCTTCGGCGTTCGCTTTCATACCCTTCTCGCCTTTTTTCCAGTTCGCAGGGCAGACTTCGCCATGTTCTTCGTGGAAGTTCAGCGCATCGACCATGCGGATGGCTTCATCAACATTGCGGCCAAGAGGCAGGTCGTTCACCAACTGGTGACGGACGATGCCTTTCTTGTCGATCATGAAGGTGCCGCGGAAGGCAACGGCGTCGCCGGTCAGCACGTCATACGAACGGGCAATGGATTTGGTGATGTCGGCCACCAGCGGGAAGCGGATATTGCCGATGCCGCCTTTTTCGACCGGGGTGTTCTTCCATGCATAGTGGGTGTATTGCGAATCGACTGAGACGCCGATGATCTCGGCACCGCGCTTCTTGAATTCATCGACGCGGTTATCAAAGGCGATAATCTCCGATGGGCAGACGAAGGTGAAGTCGAGCGGCCAGAAGAACAGTACACCAATCTTGCCTTTGATGAAGGATTTCAGGTTGAAATCCACTTTGATGGAATTGTCGCCCAATACGGCCTGTGCCGTGAAATCCGGGGCTTCCTTGCCGACGAGTACGCTCATGTCTTTCTCCTTTGGAATGAATAGTTCAGTTCTGTATGACGCACGACATATAATCCGATTGCGGTGCGATGCAACCATGGATGACCTGCGCCAATGAAGCAGTGTTACGCCTTATGGTGTTGATGGTATAATCTATTGTTTTTATAATAATGATAGATATACTCTATCAATGAACCTGCGTGATCTTCAGTATCTCGTTGCCGTTGCCGACCATTTGCATTTCGGGCGGGCGGCGAAAGCGGTCCATGTCAGCCAGCCGACCCTATCCATGCAGCTCAAAAAGCTGGAAGGCACACTTGGTGTGCAACTGTTTGAGCGCACTAACAAACAGGTGATGCTGACCGCTATCGGGGCCGACATTACCGCACGGGCGCGGCGGGTGTTGCATGAGATCGCGCAGTTGACGTTAGCGGCGAAAGCGGCGCGTGACCCAGATGCAGGCACGCTCAGGCTGGGTATTTTCCCAACATTGGCACCGTATCTGTTGCCATCCCTGATGCCGCAACTGACGCAGCATTTTCCGCGGTTAACGTTGCAGTTGGTTGAGGAGCGCACGCCAGAACTGGTGGCGCAGCTTGAAGCCGGGGCGCTCGATGCAGCATTGCTCGCGATGCCCGTTGCTTCTGAACATCTCAGCCATGCGGCGCTGTTCGAGGAACCATTTCTGCTCGCCGTATCGCAGCGCCACACACTCGCTAGGCGCAAAACTGTGAGCATCGCCGATATGCAAGGGCAATCGGTGCTGCTGCTCGAGGACGGGCATTGCCTGCGCGAACAGGCGCTGGAGGTATGCCATCTGGCCGGCATCGCCGAATCGGCGAGTTTCCGTGCGACGAGCCTTGAGACTTTGCGGCATATGGTCGCAGCATCAAATGCGGTCACCCTGATGCCGAAGCTGGCGACGCGGGAAAATGATACAGGTTTACGCTATATTCCATTCAAATCGGCGGCACCTTCGCGGGCCATTGGCCTCTATTGGCGCAGCACCAGCGCCCGCGCGTCGTTGTTTACTGCCATGGCGCGCCTGATGGCCCGCACACCGTCATGTGTAGGGATATCTCCTTGATAATGCATCGATTGCTGGATAGATGGTGATGCGTGGTCGTTCCAAGCCAACATGGGCACTCTCTTAAGCTTCTGGACTTCCTAGGGCGATAAAACGCCAGTGCGCGGCACTAACACCCAATCATGCCTGGTATATTGACTCGAAAATGGATGATGGCAGGCCCGGTACTGGCTTCGTCATCCTGCACACTGACCGCCATATTCCTGCTTGACGGGGGCGCCCCGCTTCCCCTAAACCTCCCGCGTTTGCCCCGGAGGAACTTCGCACGATGACCGCACCCCTGAAATCCGCCCCCAACGCCGCGCTCGTACTCGCGGATGGGACGGTGTTTTTCGGTTACGGCATCGGCGCTCCCGGCACCACCAGCGGCGAGATCTGCTTCAACACCGCGATGACGGGCTATCAGGAAATCCTCACCGACCCTTCTTATACCGGGCAGATCATCACCTTCACCTTCCCGCATATCGGCAATATCGGCACAAATGTCGAGGATGTGGAGGCGGTGAAGCCATCCGTTGCGGGCCTAATTTTGCGCGAGCCGATCACTGCGCCATCGAATTTCCGCGCCGTATCGAATTTCAATACATGGCTTGAGATGCAGGGTATCACCGGCATTTGCGGCATCGACACGCGCGCCCTCACCCGCCATATCCGCCTGAACGGCGCACAGAATTGCGCGATCACCTTCAACGCGAAAGGTATCGCCGACCTGAAACAGGCGCGCCTCGCGCTGGAGCAAGCGCCGGATATGAACGGCCTTGAACTCGCGGCACATGTGACTACGCAGAAGAACCATGCATGGAACCTGCAGCGCTGGGAACTGGGTAAAGGCTATCCCGAATTACGCGGGGACGAGAAATCGCTGCCGCATATCGTCGCGGTAGATTACGGGGTGAAGCAGAATATATTGCGCTCACTCGCGAGTGTCGGCTGCCGCATCACGGTGGTGCCTGCCACAGCCTCGGCGGAAGAAATCCTCGCGCTGAAACCGGCGGGGGTGTTCCTTAGCAATGGCCCGGGTGACCCGGCCGCGACGGGGAGCTATGCGGTACCGGTTATCAAGAAACTGCTTGCGGCAGACATGCCTATCTTTGGGATCTGCCTCGGCCACCAAATGCTCGGCATTGCGCTTGGTGCGCGCACCATCAAAATGAATCAGGGCCATCGCGGGGCGAACCATCCGGTGAAGGATATCCAGACCGGCAAGGTGGAGATCACGTCGCAGAACCACGGCTTCGCGATCAGCGATGAGGCGTTGCCAGAGGAGGTGGAAGTCACCCACCGCTCGCTGTTCGATGGCACCATTCAAGGCATACGCCTCAAGGGCAAGCCGGTGTTCAGTGTGCAGGGGCACCCGGAAGCAAGCCCCGGCCCGCATGATTCGCAGTATCTGTTCCAGCGCTTTGTCGAAATGCTGAGCGCTCATAGCAAGAAAGCCGCCTGATGCCCAAACGTACTGACATTAAATCCATCCTTATCATCGGCGCTGGCCCCATCGTCATAGGCCAGGCGTGCGAGTTCGATTATTCGGGAACGCAGGCGGTGAAGACGCTGAAGGCGGAGGGCTATCGCGTCATCCTCGTCAACAGCAACCCGGCGACGATCATGACCGACCCGGAATTCGCGGATGCGACCTATATCGAGCCGATCACGCCTGAGTTCGTCGAGAAGATCATCGCGAAGGAAAAACCGGATGCGTTGCTGCCGACGATGGGTGGGCAGACGGCACTGAACTGCGCGAAAGCGCTCGCGGAATCGGGCGTACTGGCAAAGCATAAGGTCGAGCTCATCGGCGCGAATCTTGAGTCCATCAACAAGGCAGAGGACCGCCAGTTGTTCGGGGATGCGATGGCGCGCATCGGCCTCGAAGTGCCGAAGAACGTGGTCGTCAAATCCATCGAGGAAGCGCGGGAGGCGCTCAAGACCATTGGCCTGCCGAGCATCATTCGCCCGAGCTTCACCATGGGTGGCAGCGGCGGAGGGATTGCGTACAACAAAGAAGAATTCGAGATGATCGTGGCGTCGGGTCTCGATGCCTCCCCGGTCGGCGAAGTGATGATCGACGAGTCGGTGCTGGGCTGGAAAGAATACGAGATGGAAGTGGTGCGCGACAAGGCGGACAACTGCATCATCATCTGCAGCATCGAGAATATCGATCCGATGGGCGTGCATACGGGGGACTCCATCACCGTCGCGCCCGCCCTGACGCTGACGGATAAAGAATACCAGATCATGCGTAACGCCTCCATCGCGGTGCTGCGCGAAATCGGTGTGGATACCGGCGGCAGTAACGTACAGTTCGCGGTGAACCCGGAAAATGGGCGTATGGTGGTAATCGAGATGAACCCGCGCGTGTCGCGATCCTCGGCGCTGGCGTCGAAAGCGACGGGTTTCCCCATTGCGAAAGTCGCCGCGAAACTTGCGGTGGGTTACACGCTTGACGAGATCATGAACGATGTGACGAAGGCAACACCTGCATCGTTCGAGCCGACCATCGATTATGTCGTCGTGAAAATCCCGCGCTTTGCGTTCGAGAAATTCCCGGGGGCGGATACGACGCTCACCACTGCGATGAAATCCGTCGGCGAGAGTATGGCGATGGGGCGCAATTTCTGCGAGGCGCTACAGAAGGCATTACGGTCACTCGAGACGGGCCTCACCGGCCTCGATGAAATGGAAATCCCCGGCATTGCCCTGCCGCAGCCGCCAAGCGAGGAGCGTCGCAAGATTCATATGTCCGATAATGCGCGTGAACGTCGGGCGCATATCTCGGCGCTGCGTGGCGCACTTGGGATTGCATCGCCCGACCGGTTACTGCGCGCGGCGCAAGCATTGCGGCTGGGCATGAGTGCGAAGGAAATCTGTGCGGTCACCAAGTTCGACCCGTGGTTCGTGGCGCAGCTGCAGCAAATTATCGATGCGGAGAACTGGGTGAAGGCGAATGGTTTGCCGAAAGCGGCGCCCGACCTTGCGCATCTCAAGTCCCTTGGTTTTTCCGATAAACAACTCGCGCGCCTGACCAAGCAGACGGAAAAGGATGTGCGCGCGTTGCGCCATAAACTGGATGTGCGCCCGGTGTTCAAGCGGGTGGATACCTGTGCGGCGGAGTTCGAGTCGCAGACGCCCTACATGTATTCCACTTATGAATCGGCAAGTTTCGACAATGTCAGTGCCTGCGAAGCGCAGCCTACGGACCGTGAAAAAATCGTCATCCTCGGCGGCGGGCCGAACCGCATCGGGCAGGGCATCGAGTTCGATTATTGCTGCGTGCACGCGTCCTACGCGCTGCGCGGTGAATACGAAACCATCATGATCAACTGCAATCCAGAAACCGTGTCGACGGATTACGACACGTCCGACCGTTTGTATTTCGAGCCGTTGACGGCGGAAGATGTAATCGAGGTCATAAGCCGCGAGCAGCAGAATGGCTCCATCAAGGGCGTCATCGTGCAGTTCGGCGGGCAGACGCCGCTGAAGCTGGCACATGCGCTGGAGGAGGTCGGCATCCCCATCATCGGCACCAGTGTTGACTCCATCGACCTTGCTGAAGACCGTGAGCGTTTCCAGCAATTGCTGCATAGCTTGAATCTCAAGCAGCCGAAGAATGCCATCTGCAAGCATGCGGATGATGTGATCGCGCAGGCGGAGGAAATCGGTTATCCCGTTGTGGTGCGTCCGTCCTATGTGCTGGGTGGCCGCGCCATGAAAATCATTTACGATGCGGCGACGCTGAAATCCTATGTCAGTGAATTGCTCAGCATGTTCGGCGATGGGCCGGTTCTGCTGGATTCGTACCTGATCGATGCGATCGAGCTCGATGTGGATTGCCTGTGCGATGGTGAGGATACGTTCGTCGCCGGCATCATGGAGCATATCGAGGAAGCGGGCATCCATTCAGGCGATTCCGCATGCTCGCTGCCGCCTTATTCGCTGCCGGATGAGATCGTCGATGAGGTGCGCAAACAGACCGTCGCGCTGGCAAAAGCGCTCAAGGTGCGCGGCCTGATGAATGTGCAATTCGCAGTGCAGGCTGGCATGATCTACATCATCGAAGTCAACCCACGCGCGTCGCGCACCACGCCGTTTGTGGCGAAGGCGACGGGCATTCCCATCGCGAAAATTGCTGCACGCTTGATGGCAGGTGAGAAGCTCAGCAGCTTCGGCTTGCCGGATGACAAGATGCATATGAAAGCGCTGAACCATATCGCGGTGAAGGAAGCCGTGTTCCCGTTCGCTCGCTTTGCCGGAGTGGATGTGCTGCTCGGGCCGGAGATGAAATCGACCGGGGAAACGATGGGCATCGACCGTAGTTTTGCTGCAGCCTTCGGCAAAGGTTTCATTGGCTCGGGGTCAACCCTGCCGAAGAAGGGAACCGTGTTCCTTTCGGTGCGTGACCGCGACAAGCCGATGGCGGCGACGATTGCACAGGAATTGATTTCGGTTGGGTTTAAAGTGGTGTGTTCGCGCGGTACGGGTGAGCATCTACAGTTGCAGGGCCTGCCGGTCGAGATCGTGAACAAAGTGCATGAGGGACGGCCACATATCGTCGATATGATGAAGGACGGCAAGATCCAGCTCGTGTTCAACACGACCGACGGGGCGCAGGCCATCCTTGATTCCGCGTCCATCCGCAAAACAGCGTTGTTCGGGAAGATCCCCTACTCTACCACCATGGCCGGTGCGCGGGCGATGGCACAGGCGATCGCGACCATCATCCAGACGCCAGAGGGGTTGGGGGTTGCGCCGCTGCAGAGTTATTTTGCGAAGAAGGCAGAGAAGAAGGATGCCGCCTAAAGGCTTGCACTCGCCGTGCGAACTATCGTATAAATCAGCCTCATTCTTTAACGGCGAAGCATACCCATGGAAAAGATACCAATGACCCAGACCGGTTTCACCCGGATGGAGAAAGAACTGAAGAACCTGAAATCGGTCGAGCGGCCATCGGTGATCGCGGCGATTTCGGAGGCGCGGGCGCATGGGGATTTGAAAGAGAATGCCGAGTATCATGCGGCCAAGGAGAAGCAGAGCTTCATCGAAGGGCGCATCCAGGAGCTTGAGGCGGTCATCAGTCGTGCGGAAATTATCGATGTTCGCGCGCTTACGGGCGATACAGTGAAATTCGGTGCGACGGTCACTGTGGTCGATGAAGAGACCGAGGAAGAAGTGAAATACCAGATCGTCGGTGATTACGAGGCGGACATCAAACGCGGGCTAATCTCCACCTCTGCACCGATAGGTCGGGCGCTCATCGGCAAGAAGATGGGCTCGAGCGTCGAGGTCGTGACGCCCAAAGGTGCGCGGTTCTATGAAGTCGTCACCGTGGAGTTCATCGAGTGACCATCTGGGGGCTTGTTGATGACCGCACGGGCCATACGGGGCAAGTGCTTGGTGTCATCACGCGGCTTGGTGTGCCTTATACCCTAAAGCGTCTGGAATATAATGCGTTCGCCGGGCTGCCAACGGGTCTCATCGGCGCCACGTTGTTAGCCATCGATAAAAGGCGCAGCGCGTCCTTGGTGCCTCCTTACCCGCCGCTGGTTATTGCTGCAGGGCGCCGCACTTTACCGGTGCTGCGCTATATCAAACGCAAATCGCCAAGCACCCGTACGGTGTACCTGATGAAACCGGAATCAATGCAGGGTGTCGACCTGGCCGTGGTGCCCGAGCATGACGGTGTCGCGCCTTCACACAATGTAATGACGACACTCGCGCCATTGCATGCAGTGACGCCTGAAGCATTGGCCACTGCCCGGCGGGCATGGACGAATCAGCTCGAATCGCTGCCGCGGCCCTATATCATGCTTTGTATGGGTGGTAGCACCAAAACGGGTCGCTACACGGCGAGCGAATGGCGCGAGGTGCTGCAGCGGTCGATTACGCTTGCTGGAAACGGTTCGTTGCTCATCACCACCAGTCGCCGTACGCCCAAAGAGGCGATGGATCTTTGTGCGCCATTGCTGCAATTGCCGCATTTGCTGCACCGGTGGGATACAGATAAAGATAATCCGTATTTAGGAATGCTCGCCTGTGCGGATGGTATTGTGGTCACGGGCGATTCCTTATCCATGTGTGCCGAGGCGTGCATGGCAGGGGTGCCGGTCTTCATCTATGCTAGCGACAATGTTGCGCCGCATAAGCACCAGTTGCTGCATCAGGCACTCTACGACCGTGGGCTTGCCCATCCCTTCAATAACAATTCACGGCTTGATTGGAAGCCCGCCGGAGTGCTCGACGATGTGGGCCGGGTGGTGGATGAGATCAAAAACCGTTTCTGCCGCGCGTTAGCGCAGGGTACACCCTAGAACGCGTTCGTCCAGACAGCGGCGCAGGCAGGCTGGTTGTTGTCGCTACTGAGTAAGTAATCGGCCGTCAGCGCTGCCGAGTTCGCCCCATTGGTGCAGCTTGCAAACACGCCCCGCATCACCAACTTGCCTTGGGCGGGTTTACCGTCATCCGTCTTTTTATCAATGCTGCCCAGTTCCGTTGGAGAAAAGACGACGTTGGCAGGTTCGTTTGTTGCAACAATCCCACCGAATTCCAGAACATTGTTGTACGCACCGTCAAAGCGATTGCCGTCACCAGACAGGCTCAGCCAGTTGGCAGCGTACCAGAGTGATGCATTTATCTTCCCTGCAGGTGAATTGGTAGCGGTCGAAGTGAACGTGTTGCCCGATGCGCTGATGCCGGTGAATTGCCCTTCGATCAGCCCGGCATTTGCGAGGTGCTGCCAAAAGCGGTAGCGTTCGTTCGAGCCGGTGCTGACATCGATCATGCCATTACCATCGCCGTTGCAGGTCACGGCAGTGCTGCTGCTCGTGGTGATGCAGGTGGCTGCGACCGCATGGGCGACACCCCAGTAGCCCTGCGCATTGGTAATATCTCCGGGCAACGCACCATACTGGTCGCGGAATATTTTGGCAGCATTGATGAATCTTTCCGTCTGGGTGACGACGTTGCGCAATTGTGCGGCGCGGACCATGCTGGTGCCGACGAGCACGGCACCCGTAATGAGGCCGAGGATGACGAGGACTATACTTAATTCGACGAGGCTAAAGGCCTGTTTATCTTTGCGAATCATGGTGCATCTGTGCATGGTGAGATTATCGGCCAAATGGGGGCCGAAATCAATGTTAAAGGCTGCGTTTGACCGTCACAATGGCCATTTTACCGGGAGGTAGGGCTTTCGTTGCCGCTTCCAACCCTTTTACCGGCTTACCACGGGTCATCGCGGCGGGCGGTAGCAACAGGGTGCGCTCACCCCCCACTTTCATGCCCAACAGCCCGAAATCAAGGCCAGAGGCAAGGTTACGGCTACCGAGCGCCAGTGGTAGCTCTGCCTTGTACGCGGCCTCGCCCGTGCTATTCCACACGGTCAGCGCGATGGTAATGGTCTGCCCGCATTGCGCGCCTGCGCCGCTTCCAGCCACATCCTCAATCATGCGCAAGGCCAAGCTGCTGCTTGCGCCTCTGTCTAATGTGCAGTTCTTGGTAGCAGCGTAGTCGGGGTCGATAGCGCGCTTCCAGCCCTCGACATCCGTCATCTGGGCGAGGCCGGGGTAATCTTTCTCGTTGATGACCGGGGCATTGGCGGCAGTCGGACCTGCCTGCCTGCCCAAATTGCTGGCGTTAATGACCATGTAGCCAAGGGCGAACAGGAACAGCCAGGACAGCCAGCGCGGGAACATTACACACCTCGTTCGTAGTGAATACTAGGTAGTTTATCACGCTCGTGTGTAATGTCATTTGTTTCGCGCTTCGCGCGCTGATTGGGGCCCTTCGCCCCAAACCCCGCCGCTAGCGCGGGGCGCGCCTTGCTCTCCCTTAAGCTAATTGGTGGCTATTCAGTTTTTAGTATTGCTTGGCTTCTAGACATTGAAGCGGAAATGGAAGACGTCGCCGTCCTGCACTACGTAGTCTTTGCCCTCTAAGCGCAGCTTGCCGGCTTCCTTCGCACCCTGTTCGCCATTGAGCGCGATATAGTCCGTGCACGCAATTGTTTCGGCACGGATGAAGCCTTTTTCGAAATCGGTATGGATGACGCCGGCGGCTTCGGGTGCGGTCGCGCCGCGGCGGACGGTCCAGGCGCGGGCCTCTTTCGGGCCGACAGTGAAGAAGGTCAAAATATCAAGCAGTTTGAAGCCGGTGCGCACGATGCTGGCAAGGCCCGTTTCCTTGAGGCCCAAGTCAGCGAGGAATTCGGTCTTTTCTTCGTTCGATAATCCGGCCATCTCGGCTTCGATCTGGGCGGAGATGATGACGGAATCGGCACCTTTGGCTTTTGCCATGGCGGCGGCCTTGGCGGAGAGTTCGTTGCCGGTCGCGGCCGAGGCTTCATCGACATTCAGGATATACATGACCGGTTTACTGGTGAGCAATTGCAGCGCTCTCACACGTTTTAATTCTTCGCGGTCCTTCGGTTTGTAGTCGCGAGCCGGTTTGCCTTCGCGCAACAACGCGAGGATTGGTTCCGATATTTCGAGCAATGCGGCCGCTTCCTTATCGCCGCCTTTGGCTTTCTTGGCGCTGGCATCGACGCGTTTTTCGAGGCTGTCGAGATCGGCGATGGTCAATTCCAGTTCGATAATCTCGGCGTCGCGCAGCGGGTCGATGCTGCCTTCGACATGGACGATGTCGCCGTTCTCGAAGCAGCGCAGCACATACATCACCGCATCGACCTCGCGGATATGGGCGAGGAATTTGTTGCCAAGCCCCTCACCTTTGGATGCGCCGCGCACGAGGCCGGCGATGTCGACGAACTCGAGTTGATTGGGGATGATGACCGCAGAGCCTGCAATCGCGGCCAGCTTGCTCTGGCGCTCGTCAGGTACGGCAATGCGGCCAACATTGGGTTCGATGGTGCAAAACGGGTAGTTCGCCGCTTCCGCTGCCTGCTGGCTCAGCAATGCGTTGAACAGGGTCGATTTGCCGACATTCGGCAGGCCGACGATACCGCAATTGAATCCCATTTCATATTCCTTTTATGTCGATATTGGCGAGGTCATAGGGGCTTCGCCTTGAATTGTCTATTTCCAAACCGCCTGCAGCATCGTGAAGCCTTCGGGGTCGTATTTCTCCAGCTCGTCGCGGGTATAGGGGTAATAGTCATTCACCCCGAAATAGGCTTCGCTCAATTCGGCGAAATACTCTTTTTCGTTGTTCATGGCATAGGCGGTAACATCTTTGATACGGCCGCCATAGCGGGTCACTTTTTTGTATAAGCCTTTTTCCATAGCATTTTGATATGCTTTCATAATGCGGTTTTGGTCACGCAGGCCGATCCGTTGGTGGTAGGCATGGGCCAGTTCGTGCAGGATGGCCATAGGCTGGGTTTTGGCGTCGGTGAGGAAATTGTCAATATTCTGAAGCTGGATGCCTTTTGCCATGGCTGGGTTACGCCCATTGCTGCTCAGCCACTGTGCGGAAGGGTGGTAGACGGTCGAATGGTTATTGGCGTTGGCACTGACCCAGAAATGCACGTCCTTCAATTTCGCGAGGGCTTTTTCGGGAACGACTTTGTTAAGTTCGGTCAATTTCAACTCAAGAAGTTGTAAGGCGTGCTGCAGTTTTTCCGGCGCGGTGCGGGCAAGGGCAGATTCGTAATGGATGTTCCATCCTTCCACCACGCGGTAGTTATCGTCGAAGGTTTGCGCCTTGGCCATGGAGGCTCCCAGAAAGGTCATTGAAAGCAGCGCGCACAGAACCCTCTTTAACTTCATGCTTGACTCCTCACACTGCCATGCCAAAAACATTAATGATTGTTAATAACACGATAGGGGCAGCTAGTGAAATTTACAATTGATATTCCTGATGACCGCGTCGGAGATCTCAAAACACTGGCCACACGCTGCGGGCTTAAAAGTCTTGAGGGTCTCGTTGAATATGCCTTAGGTATTCTCAAATGGGGCATTGAAACTGTAGAATCGGGCAAGGAAGTCGCCTCCATCGATCGCGATACCGGGCAATGGTCGCCAGCTAGCCATCCGGCGCTGGATTATGCGGCGAGCAAAGCGAACCCTGCCACATTCACCCAACGACTGCTGCAGGATGCAATAGACAAATCCCGCGGCGGCGGAATGACGCCTTAAGCGTCTGTTGGCTTCGGTGGCTTCGGGCGTTGGGGGGTGAGGTCATGGACGATCTTGGTCGCCATGGTCTCGGGTGCTTTCTGCCAGAACAAGGCCATATGTTTCACGATGCTGGCATTCACTTTATCGGCCTCGGCACGCTGTTCTGCAGTGAAGCGGCCCAGCACGTAATCATGCACGGGCGCTTCGCCTTCCGGCCTGCCCACGCCCATACGGATGCGCCAGTAATCGGGGCCAATGGTCTGGTCGATATCCTTCAGCCCGTTATGCCCGTTCGCACCGCCGCCTTGCTTGATGCGCAGCTTGCCGAGGGGTAGATCAATTTCATCATGCAGGACGATGATGTTGCCGGGCGTAATTTTGTAAAATGTAGCAGCGGCCTGGACGGATTTGCCGGAGCGGTTCATGAAAGTCAGCGGTTTGAGGAGAATGACCCTCTCGTCCTCAATGGTATGTTGCGCAATCTCGCCGTGAAATTTTGAGGTAAAACGCTCTGGACCCGCCAAAGCGTCGACAGCCATGAAGCCGATATTGTGGCGCGTGTTTGCGTACTCGGGCCCCGGATTGCCAAGGCCTACGATTAACCACATAACGCCTCTCTGGGAGCGTGTTTATTTTTTTGCTGCCGGTTTGGCGGCGGCTGCGGCCGGAGCGGCCTTGCCCCCTGCTGCTGGCGCTGCTGCACCTGCTGCACCTGCCGCCGGGGCTTTCGCCGTCGATGCCGGAACCGCACCCGCCACTGGCGATGCAGTTGCCACTTCGGCCTCTTCCTTCGCACGGCCAGTGATGGAAACAATGGTCTGGTCACGCTTGCTCGCCATGGTCACGCCCTTCGGCAGTTCAAGGCCTTTCAGGTGGACCGAGGTATTGATCTCGAGTGCCGAAACATCAACGTCAAGCGCCGCAGGAATGCTGGCGACCGGGCAGAGCAGTTCCACACGGTGGGCGATGATGTTGAGCACGCCGCCGCGCTTGATGCCGACTGCTTTTTCAGCATTGGTAATATGGACCGGAACCCATACTTTCACGACCGATTTGTCATCGACCTGCAGAAAGTCTGCATGCTCGATCTTGTCGGTGACCGGGTTAAGCTGCACATCACGCGGAATGGCGAAGATATCGGTTTTGCCGCTTTTTAGCGCTACGATCTTGTTCATGAAACCGCCGCGGAAATATTCGTTGCTGATCGCGCGGGCTTCGACGTTGAGGCTGACATTGTCCTTGCCGTTGCCGTAGACGACGACGGGCACGAAGCCAGCGCGGCGGGCAGCGCGAGCGGCGCCCTTGCCAGAGATTTCGCGGGGTTCCGCTTTGAATTCCACTGCTGCTTTCATGCTAGTCTCCTTTAGTTATGTCATCCTGCGCACATGCCCAGGCTCCAGAATTTCTCAGAAAAATCGATGCGAATTTCGCCACAACGAGCGGGGGCTTATAGCGGTGGTGTAGAGGGCTGTCAATAGATGTTGAGGGGCCGCCGCAGGTAGCGCTTCGTGCGGTGACGAGCGCTTGCCTTCGATCGCCCGCCGCTAACGCGGCTCGCGCGCAGGCTCGCGCTCGAGTAATGAAGACTATTCATCAGGTTAACAAGATACCGGGCGCTATGGCGATAAACCCATAGCGCCCGGTGGTAGGCATTGCCTTACTGTTTGGTCGTGCCGGTGATAAAGATCGGCGGGTTGGCGCGCACTTCCTCTTCGGTCAGGATGTAAGGTGAGTGGCCATACGGATTGTACTGGGTGTAATTGCCCCATGGCGGCGGATAATTGCTGCCACCCGCACTGCCTTCCATCGTAATGGCGGTAAAGGTCTGGCATTCGTTGGTGATCAGGCGGTAGCGGCCACCGAAACCATCAATCACGCGGTTAGGATAGCCTACTCCCATGTCATTGGTGGGTTGGCCGTTCACAATGTAGCGATGGTGGGTGCCTGTCAGGGAACGCTCTGGTTCTTCGATCATAAAGTCAGCACCGATTTTGACGATATAGCGGGCTTTGTCGCGGTCATCGGGCAAATTGGGATTATCGACAATCAAGCGCAAATCGGTCGCGAAGTACCATGCTCTGGCATCCTTGAACGCTTCATGTCCGATATTCTTGCTTCCCCAGAGTTCGTATTTGACTGGGTAAATTGGCTTAGCGGATGTCGAAAATTCGCCGGTTTGCTGCTGG
The DNA here is from genome assembly GCA_049317085.1 of Rickettsiales bacterium. Lineage (GTDB taxonomy): Bacteria > Pseudomonadota > Alphaproteobacteria > Rickettsiales > UBA3002 > QFOX01. The sequence continues at coordinate 16,329 of JBMOIY010000018.1, forward strand.
TTGTCCAGGCTAAGGTCTGCTCTGTTTTCGGTGGTCGTAGCAATACCTTGGGCATAGCCAACGGGGCGCTCATCGAAGGCCAGAACCCATACACCGCGCGAGGCCGATAGGTAATACCCACGCGCATGGCTTGCTTCAACACGGGTGTTGGTGGCTTGGTTACCCTCACCTTCCCAGATCCACGTCCATGAAATGGGTGTATTCACATTTCTAGCAAAATTATCGCATCTGCCCTCACACATACCGACAATCGATTGGTAGGTCCCGGGTGAAGCGATGCCGGGGTAGATGGCTCCTGCACCTCCGATAGCATCCTGATCCGAGAGCAGCTTCATGTCGTTGACGATATCGTCCACCGAGTGATTGGTGCAGGTGCCGAAGCGTTGCAAATATTCCTGCGTGGGCGCTGAGACGACCGTGCGGTTGGTAGTCGGCGTTCCCGCTGGCATGGTGGTGGCAGGCTTGCTCGCCCCAGGGGTAGAGAGGACCTCGCCACTATCGGCGAGTAGGTTGCCCTTACTGGATGATACCGTCTTGGTCGGCGTGGCGGCAGGTACCTTCACCGCGGTAGTATTGCTGGTTGCTACCGTACCGCTACCAGTGCTGCTGGTATTGCTCGAGCCGCCACCCGTGTTCGCTGGCGCTGTAGACGAGTTCGTTGCCACTGTAGAACTCTTGCCGTTCTTACTACCCAATGATGTTTGCGCTGTGCTGCTGGTATTGCTCGAGCCGCCACCCGTGTTCGCTGGCGCCGTAGAACTGTTGCTGTTCTTGCTTCCCGATAATGTTGGTGCTTTGCTGGTGCTCGACGCCGTTTCTATCTTCGTACCGGAATTGCCACCGCTCGTGCTGCTATTGGCGGTTTGAGCGGCAGTTGTCGGTGGTTTGCTCGCGCCCGTCGTCGTCGATGGATTGGCCACAGCATTGCCTGCCGTTTGCGTCGTGTTAAAATCAAGGCCAACGCCCATCAACCCCAGTAATCGCAATTGCATGGGTTTGCTAAAGGCGACGCCCGCCGGGTTGGTGAAAATTCCCCTCTCAGTCAGGACAGCGACAGACTCGTTATTGGAATTCTTAATGGTGCCGACTGAATCGAGCGTATACCCCCCAGCCAATGCTTTGGTGCTGCCTTGCTTTGGCAACGTGATCACAACGACCTGGCGGGAGTTGTCGTTCGATTGCGTATTTTCTTGATTCGCCTGACGTTTATTACGACGTTTCGCCGATGCATCATCTGGTAGTGTGGCAGAAACCGCCACTATCAGACTTAACGAAGTTCCAAACAGCAACTTTTTCATCGAAGGCTCCTTTGGAGTACCGTTGAAATGTCGGCACAATTTTATTCAATTACTTTATGTTCTACGCTTTAAAGGTTAATTTAATATTAATAATTGTAGAAATTCGGTGCTACCTGACTATCATTTCATATAGCATATCCCTACCTTCAATTCCCGTGAAAAAAGTCATAGATGCTGCGGGCAGTGGCTTTGCTGATGCCTTTGACCTTCTCCAGTTCCGCCAAGGTCGCGGTCTCGACATCCTTGCGGCTGCCGAAATGTTGTAACAGGGAACGCTTGCGTGTGCCGCCAATACCGGGAATGTCGTCTAGACTGCTCGCCGTGAAACTCTTGCTGCGTTTATTACGGTGGCGGCCGATGGCATAGCGGTGCGCCTCGTCGCGCAAGCGTTCGAGGTAATGCAATATCGGGGCGTTCGGTGGAAGCTGGAACGGGGTTGTGCCCGGGATGTGGAACCATTCACGCCCAGAGTTGCGGTCAGCGCCTTTGGCAATGGCAACAAGCTTCAAGCCTTCAAGCCCGATTTCTTTGAGCGCTGCCTCCACCGAGCTTAATTGTCCTGCACCGCCATCGATAAGGATGAGGTCCGGCGCGCATTCACTGTTCGCGTCATCCTTCGCACGTTTGAAGCGTCGCCTGAATACTTCGCGCATCATGGCATAGTCGTCGCCGGGTTCGGTCTTTACGTCCTTGATGTTGAAGGTGCGGTAGGATTTCTTGTCGAATCCTTCGGGCGTTGCGACAATGAATGCGCCGATGGCGTTGGTGCCGCCGATATGGCTGTTGTCGTAGACTTCGATACGGCGTGGCATCGAAGGCAGCGCGAAGAGTTCTTTCAGTTTAAGCAGATTCGATTCGACGCTGGCGCGTTCCATCTCCAAACGCTTGAGCGCGGCATCGGCATTGGCTTGGGCATTGGTAATGAGGGTGAGTTTATCGCCGCGCTGGGGTTGCCAGATTTCGACTTTATAGTCGGCGCGGATGGTAAGTGCTTCGGCGAGCAGGTCCATTTCTTCAAGGGGTGCGCCGAGCAGTATTTCGTTCGGCGGCAGATGCGCCTGGTAAAACTGGCCAAGGAATCCTGACAACACTTCACTGTCGCTCGCATCCTCGGCGTGACGGGGGTAGAAGCTCTGGTTGCCGAAATGGCTACCATTTCTAAAGAAGAAGACCTGTACTACGCTTTTGTCGCCGCGACGTGCGAAAGCGATGACGTCGCCATCATCTAGCCCCGCGATGCGAAGTCCCTGCTCCTGCTGCACCTGCGTCAGTGAGCGAATGCGGTCGCGCAGCAGTGCAGCTTTTTCGTAGTCCATGGCAACGCTTGCGGCATTCATCTCCACACTCAGCATGTCCTGCACTTCGCGGCCACGGCCTTTCAGGAAGTCACGGGCCTTGGTGAGTTGTTCGTTGTATTGCGCTTCGCTAACATAGTTCACGCAAGGGGCCGTACAACGCTTGATCTGATACTGTAGACAGGGGCGCGAACGGTTGCGAAAAATATTGTCGGGGCAGGGGCGCAAGAGGAAAATTTTCTGCAACAGCCCCATCGTTGCATTGAGGGCGGTGACACTCGCGAACGGGCCGAAATATTCACCAGGTTTGTTCTGTGCGCCGCGGTGTTTTTCGATGCGCGGGAACGGGTGCGAGGTGTCGAGGCGAATATAGGGGAAGGATTTGTCGTCTTTGAGCAGCACGTTGTAACGCGGGCTGAAACGCTTGATGGTGCTGGCCTCGACCAGTAACGCCTCGGCCTCGTTCTTGGTGACGATGGTCTCCACACTTGCGATCTGTGTGACCATGCGCATGATGCGATTGTTGAGGTTACTGCTATTGGTATAGCTGGTAACACGGTTCAGGAGGTTCTTCGCCTTGCCAACGTAAAGGATCTTGCCGTTGATATCGGTCATTTTGTAGATGCCGGGCGCGGCGGGCACGGACTTCAGCGCCTCGCGCAGGGATGGAAGCCCCACGGGGATCTCGCGCGGTATTTCGACTTTCTGTTTGGGCAGTTCAGTATGGAACATGAGTGGCTACGACCTTTGGGACAGTGCTTCACAGATACTTATGGATGATGCCAAGCATGACAAGGATGCATTAACTTCTTCGCGTAGGAAGTCTTCGTGCATTAGAAGGCTTGTGGGTAAGCCTGCTTATAACCTTTCAAAATCAGCTTTTTTGATACCCCCCATCCACCACTTCAAAACCAAGGGTGCGACCTCATTTTAACTTACTGTAACTCTGCATGTTTTGTGGCGATAGCTATGCCATTACCAAGCCCTAGGGTCTGGCCCGTCAATCCACAGGCTGTGAGCAGGTAATCGATGGCCGCCAGAACTTCCGCGATATCCCCGGTGCGTTTGAGGGGGGCACGGGCGGCGAGGCGGTCGAAAAGACCCTCAGGATCCCCCTCCCCCGCCAATGTCGGCGCCAGTGCGATCATGTTGGCGCGCACACGCGGTGCGCAGGCGGCGGCCAGAAGGTCGATGATGGTGCGCCAGCCATGTTTGCTCACGGCGTAGCTGAAAAATTCTGGTGAGGCGCTCCAACCCAGCGCGTCATCGCCCAGGAGGATGACATTGCCTTTAACATCCCCAGGCAATTGTTTCATGAAGCCTTGCGTGAGCAGTAGCGGCGCTTCGAGGTTCACGGCGACATGGGTGCGTAAATCGGCAGGTGTAAAGCTCTCCAGCTTGTCGCGGGTGTAGTGCGAGGCGTTATGGATGATGGTTGTCACTGGCGGCAGGCCTTTCCAGAACTCAACCGGAAAGTTTGTAGTTGAGAGGTCGGCTTGCACCAGCGTTACATTCACATGGCTCAGCTCGGCGGCTAGGGCTTTGGCTTCCGTGGCTGAGCGGTTGTAATGCAGCACAAGGTCATGCCCCTGCCCTGCAAGATGGCGAGCTATGCTCGCGCCAATGCGTTTAGCGGCGCCGGTGATGAGGGTGGTGGGTTTTGCTTTCATGGCATGATTGTAGCGCTATCCACCAAGCTTGTCATCCCGGTTTGCGCTAGCAATACCGTGATCTCCATGGCAGTTCCTAAATTGGGAGATCCCGGCACTAGGCCGGGGATGTTGGTCAATCAGACCTTTGCATCCTTACAGTTTTTCCGCTAGATGCGATGCGTAGCACCCCCGTCGCCAAAGGCCATCATCATGAAACTCATCGCCGGAAACAGCAACCAGCCGCTCGCGAAAGCCATGGCGGATTATCTCAATGTGAAACTCACCGAGGCGACCATCCGTCGGTTCTCGGATCAGGAGATCTTCGTCGAGGTGCAGGAGAATGTGCGCGGGGAGGATGTGTTTCTCATCCAGTCCACCAGCGCGCCGGCGAATGATCATTTGATGGAATTGATGATTACGCTCGATGCGCTGAAGCGCGCAAGCGCGAAGCGCATCACTGTTGTCATCCCGTATTTCGGGTATGCGCGGCAGGACAGGAAGCCCGGCCCGCGCACGCCCATTACTGCGAAGCTGGTCGCGAACCTCATCACCACTGCCGGTGCGAACCGTGTGCTCACCGTAGACCTGCATGCCGGGCAGATACAGGGCTTCTTCGATATCCCGCTCGACCATTTGTATGCGCGCCCGGTCATCGTTGCCGATATCAAAAAGCATTTCACGGATGCGCAGAATATCATGATCGTCTCGCCGGATGTGGGCGGGGTGGTGCGGGCCCGTAGCCTTTCAGGGAAAATCGGGGCAGACCTCGCCATCGTCGATAAACGTCGCGAGCGGGCGGGTGCGTCGGAAGTCATGAATATCATCGGGGAAGTCTCGGGCCGCGATTGCATCCTGTTCGATGATATCGTCGATACGGCGGGCACGTTGTGCAACGCGGCAGATGCACTACTCGAAAAGGGTGCGAAGTCCGTTTCCGCTTACGTTACGCATGGTGTGCTTTCGGGCCCGGCCATCGAACGTGTGACGCAGTCGAAACTGACCTCGCTGGTTGTCACTGATTCGATTGCAGCGACGGAAGCTACGAAGCACTGTAAAAATATTCGTGTCATCTCTATAGCACCCCTGATGGCGGAAGGCATTCGACGGATCTCGGAGGAGAGTTCGGTCAGCAGCCTGTTCGATTAGTACTCATCATGCGTGGTGACGCTAATATCCTTTCCACCGGGCAGGTTGATGCTCGCCGTATGTGTGTGTTTCTGGTAATAAACGCCGCCTGCGATGACGACGAACACAAGAATGATGAGCAGTAGTTTTTGATTGTTCATATTTGGTTCCTTGGAATGTGAACCACTACCAAGGTAGCTTTGCTGAAAAGGGATGATAGGTTCCACTCCACCAACTTATAAGCAACCGATACTGTAAATAATCCTAGTCATGGAAGCGAGCCGCATTATACTCGCCAGCATGCAACATCAAATCATCATCATCGGCGGCGGGAATATGGGTGGGGCGATCGCGCAGCGCTTGCACCGGGCGGAAGGGTTCACAGTCGGCGTCATCGAGCAGGATGCGGCGCGGAGGGAAGCATGCGCGGCAAGCGGGGTGCACGCACATGCCACACTGACACAGGCGCCGCAGGCGGATATTTATCTGCTCGCCATCAAGCCTCAGCAATTCGCGGATTATGCAAGTGAGTTGAAAACGGCGTTCGGGGATAGGACACCGTTGCTGGTTTCCATCATGGCAGGGGTGCCACTGGCGGCACTACAAAAGGTCAGCACCAAGGCGATTCGGGTGATGCCGAATTTGCCTGCCATCATCAATGAAAGCATGAGCGTACTTTGCGCGCCAACTCTCGATGCGCCGACACGCGATGTTGCAGAAGCCATGTTCGCTAGCATCGGTGCCGTGGCGTGGGTGGAGGACGAGGAACAGCTGCATGTGGTCACGGCGATTTCAGGTTCGGGCCCGGGCTATGTGTTCGCGTTCATGGAGGCGTTGCAGGCGGCAGCAGTAGCGCAAGATTTATCCCCTCAACTTGCGCGCCGGCTTGTCACACAAACGTTACGCGGGGCTGCCTTACTGGCTGACCAATCCAGTGATGGCTCTGCGGCGTTGCGGCAGCAGGTTACGAGTAAGGGCGGCACCACGGAAGCGGCCTTGAATATATTTGCGGAAGGCAACCTGCTTGAAATGGTTAACAAAGCGGTAGCCGCAGCAGCGCTGCGTTCTAGGCAATTAGCCGAGTAGCATTGAGGATGAGTGCGGGCTGCGTTATGCTGCACAGCACAAAAGGGCTTGACATCTGATTTTTTTGTTCCTATATTGCACCGCAACACGAGTCTGTAGGAAGATTCGTTCACACTTAATTAGGAGGCCCAAATGGCTACCACGATGCAAAATCCATTCGCTGATATGATGAAGAGCTTCAGCGAATTCAAACCTGGTATGATGAACATGCCACAGATGCCTTCGATGCCTGCAATGCCATCGATCGACATGACACAAATCATGAATGTCGGCCGGCGCAATGCTGAGGCTTGCACTGCTGCCAGCCAGGCACTCACCGAGAGCTGCCAGATGATCTCACGCCGTCAGGCTGAGCTCGCACGCGCACAGGTCGAAAAAACCCTCAAGACCTGCAAGGACATGCTGGTGAACGGTTCGCCGGAAATCAATACTACCAAGCAGATGGAACTCGCCAAAACGATGTTCGAGTCGTCGTTCAATAACCTACGGGAAGTGTACGAGCTGATGACCAAGTCGAACCTCGAAGCTTTTGACAAACTAAACCGCCGCGCGTCGGAGTCGATTGAAGAAATGACCGCTACTGCAACTTCGACCACTGGCTCGAAGCGCAAGTCGGCTTAATCCATTCCCATGTGAAGACAAGCGCCGGAGATTCATTTCTCCGGCGCTTTTTATTGGCTCGCTATCTGCACTGCACGGGGTAAACGTAAGGTAACTTCAAGGCCGGTTACCTTGCCTTTGCCATCCAGCTGGTTCTCGAGCATCACGTCACCACCATGGCTTTGCGCGATGGCGCGGGCGATCGAAAGGCCGAGGCCAACGCCCCCAGTTTGTGTGTTACGCGAAGGCTCAAGTCTGGTGAAAGGCTTGAAGACGGTCTCTTGCGCCTCACTAGGAATGCCTTCGCCGATATCGGTCACCTTGATACGCACGAAGGCAGTACTTTGCTCGAGCGTGAGTGTCGCCTCTCCACCGCCATAGCGCAGGGCATTATCGATCAGGTTGGTGAGGGCACGGCGCATGGCCTGCGGTCTGAGCATCAGTTCGACCGAATTGGTCGTCGTGTAATACACCTCACGTTTGCTGCGCCGGTAGTCGTCGGCGATGTTGGTGAGTAACTGGTTCAGGTCGATCGGCTCGGCAAGCTCCCCGGCATCGCCGCGCGCAAAGTCGAGATATTCATCAATCATCTTGCCCATCTCGTCGATGTCGTTGCTGAGGGCAGTGCGGGTCACCGCATCCATGGTCGCGAGTTCGAGTTCGAGCTTCATGCGGGTTAGTGGGGTGCGCAAGTCATGGCTTATCCCTGCGAGCATTTCTGTGCGGCTTTGCACATGGCGACGGATGCGTTCTGACATGACGAGGAAGGCCTTGCCCGCCCTGCGCACTTCGTTCGCGCCGCTGGGTTTGAAACTTGCCACATCATGCCCTAGCCCCAGTTGCTCGGCGACATGGGAAAGGGTGACAATGGGCCGTACCTGGTTGCGCAGGAATAACGTGGCGATGAACGTCATCAGGATCGAGGTGCCTGCCATCCAAAGCATGAAGATAGTGGTGGTCTGACTGGTAAGGGATTTGCGGTTCACGGTCAGCGCCAGCACCCCGTCCGGCACTTCGATGCGCACACGAACCACTTCATTCACATCATCATGTTCGAGCGCCACATTGTCGTCGATGCGTTCGTTGAGCCCACGGAAGAAATCCGGGAAGAATTTGCGGCCGCGGCCATTCTGGATGCGGGTGTCGCCTTCGGTCTGCAACGTAATAACGATGCCCATCTGCTTAGCGAGGGGCGCAACCTGAGCAAGGGCCACATCGACCGGCATTCCCTCTTCGCGGGCATTGCGGTAGGATTGCTCCAGCCAGACCACATCGCCGACCACAGAGTTGGCCATGTTACGGCTGACGCTACTCCAATGCCTGTCGTAGAAGATATGGGCGATGAAGAGCTGCGAGAGCAGCATCGGCAGCACCAGGATGAGTAGGGCGCGGGCGAACAGATTGTTCGGTAGAAAGCGTCGGATGCCGCGTCGCGTGCGTTGTCTGTGGGGCGCTTCGCTCATCACACTGGCTCCGCATAGAGCACGTACCCGGCGTGGCGGATGGTCTGCAAATAGATAGGTTTGCCGGGCTGTGGCTCGATCTTTTTGCGTAGACGATTTATTTGGACATCGACCGAGCGCTCGTTGCTGACGTCACCCAGCGTCGTCGCCATGGTCTCGCGGCTGACCGGGGTACCTGCGGATTCAGCGAGGATGCGCAAACAATCGGATTCGCTTGAGGTGAGATAAACAGGTTGGTCATGGTAATTCAGGCGACCCAGCGCGATGTCGAAGCGGTAATCACCGAAACGCACAGCGCGCTTGGACGCCTGCTGCTGGCGGGCGCGAGCGACAATGTTCTCGAGGCGTAGCAATAGCTCTTTGGGTGCGAAGGGTTTACCAAGATAATCGGCGGCACCTGCTTCCAAGCCTGCGATACGGTCATCGGCTTCACCGCGGGCGGTCAACAGAAGCACGGGAGGTGTATCCGTACGTTCACGTAAGCGCGTAGCGTAAGCGACGCCTGTCTCGCCCGGCATCATTACATCCAGTACCATACCGTCCACCGTGAATACGCGCAGCAATTCGTCTGCCTCAGTGGTGTTGGCGGCGGTCGAGACCATGAAGCCTTGCTCGCCCAGATATTTCTGGAGCAGTGTGCGCAGGCGTTCGTCGTCGTCGACGACGAGGATATGGGGGGCTGTTGCAGTCGCGCTCATAGGCGCTTCACTAGCACATGTGTCACACCGCTGCCGCCTTTTTCTGCAGGGGCATGTGCGAAGGCGGAAATCAGCGGCCTCAGCGCTGGTTCATTCAGCCAGTGCGGTAAGTTGCTACGCAGCACGCCAGCCTCACCCGCACGGCCTTTGCCGGTGATGATTGCCAGATGGCGCTTGCCTGCCCGCTGCTGGCGGGTGATAAATTGCTGCACTTTGGTGTATGCCTCATGCTTGGTGAGGCCGTGCAAATCGAGGGTGGCTTCGATGGGGCCATAGGGTTTGAAGGCGCGCTTGGCGTCGCGCTGGGGCAGCAAAGCGAGCGGTGGTTTTTCTCTTCCTCCCCTTCCGGGGGAGGGCTGGGGTGGGGGCTCAGTAACACTACTTGTGCCAGCAAGCCCCCCACCCGGTCTCCCCCCGGTGGGGGGAGGGGCAGGCTGCGCTTTCTTTGCCTTCGTGTGCTTGTTCGCCTCCTGCCAGAGTTGTTCTTCTTCCGGCGTCAGCGTCCGCGGTTTTTTCATTGCGCGGGAATCTCGAATTCGGTCGCGTTGGGGTCTTGCGCATCCAGTGGTGCCGGGGGTGCAAGGGGTTCGACCGGCAGCGGCGACGCATCATCCAGCGTGGGCGATTTTACTGCGGCTGGCGGAGTTTCCACTGGCATGTCGTCGATGCTTTCAATCGCGGGTGGCAGATTGTCGGGCAGTTTCATGCCCTCATCTGTCGGCAATAGCCAGAAGGTGTTGCCTTGGGCGTTCTGATGGCCGGCCTGCCATTCCTCGACCTCACCGCGGCCGAAGAAGATGTCGGCGCGGGCCGGGCCTTTCAATGCCCCGCCCGTATCCTGCGAAACGAACAGGCGGCGCAGCGGGGTCTGCCCGCCGGTCGGGTATCGGGTGACGCTGGTATCGATATAGGTCGGCACGCCGTAGGTGGCGCGGTCATCGTCGATGGCGATGGAGCGCAGGGGTGTCAGCGGAATGCCAAGCGCGCCTTTGGCCATCTGGTCGCCTGGGGAGAGTTTGAAGAAGACGTAGGACGGGTTGGTGTTCATCACTTCGTCGGCCTGGTCGGGGTGGGCGCGCAGCCAGTCGCGGATGCCCTGCATCGAAGGCTGTGGCAGTTCGCCACGCTTTTTCAAAATACGTCCGATGGGTACGAAGGAATAGCCGTTCTGACCAGCATATTGCAGGCCGACCAGGCTGCCATCGCTCAGGCGCACTTTGCCAGAACCCTGAATGTGAAGGAAGAAGAGCATGATCGGGTCATCGACATAGAGCAAGATAGGTGCACGGTTGCCCAGGGCGCCACTGAGTATTTCGGCGCGGCTATATTTGCGGCCGCCAAGATTACTCGGCACGCCATGAACGGGAGTTAGGTATGGCGCCACCCGCGTGCGCGAACCGCGCAGGATGGGCTCGTAATAGCCGGTGTCGGTTCCGGTGGATTTGCTTTCGGTCTCGACCTTATAGGGCGTGAAATTATTCTCGAAGAACTGGCGGGCCTGCGCATCGTTCGGTTGGCCGACGCTGGTCGCCATATTGCAGACGCGGTTCCAGTTCTGCTTCACGCCGATCGGCCCCTCTTCCTTCGACTGGTAGGCGTTCTTACGGCTCGCATTCGCCACACATGAATCGGCAAAGACCTTGAAGGCTTCCGAGACCTGGTCGTCCTGCCACCCATTGAGGGCGCTGTACGTGGTTGGCGTAAGTTTGGTCGCGTCCCCTCCGCAGGCGGTGACGAGCATCACAAGTGTGAGTGCGAGGAGTTTTTTCATGTGGCCACGATAGTCAAACCCGCGCGGCGTGGAAAGCGATTTATCATGTCTCAATGATGGCGTTGCGCAGGGTGAGCACGTCCTGCGCAGCCGCTTTTGCTTTGAAATTTGCTGTGGATTCGCTAGGTTGGAAGGGATGTATCATCCCTCGACCATTCGGCCTAGACCGTCCGGTTTCTCACTGGTCGAACTGTCGATTGTTTTGGTGATCCTAGGCTTGCTGGTCGGCGGCATCCTATCGGGCCAGGCGATAACACGACCCCGCGAACCACAGCGGCTACTTGCAACGGCGGTGGCGATGGCGAAGTCAACTCTGGGCCCGAGATGTTCAGCTTTTGGCAGCATCTCGCTGCTGCGGGGCTGGTCGAAGGTAGCTATACAGGTGTGACCGACGAGGGCTTCGCCCTCCCCACCGCTTCGCGGTGGCACACCTCCCAAGCAGCTTGGCAAAAAGGAGGTTGGGGCTCTTTCGAGGTTGGAGCGCG
>JBMOIY010000019.1:0-26161 GCA_049317085.1 Rickettsiales bacterium
TGAGGAAGGCGGCAGCCGTGGCAAACGTTACCATGCTAATGGAACCATAATGCGCGGCAACGGCAGCGGCAGTAGGGCTATCTAGCTTGGTGGTAAGTTTTAGTAGTCCATATCCCAGGAATGGTTGCAAGAACCCAATCGCAAGACCCGCGCCAATGGCTGCAATCACTTCGCCATTGAGATCAGCGGTATTGGCAATGGCTACTCCGCCTTTGAAGCCAATCGCCATCATCAGGTAAAGCGCGAGGTAACGACTGATGCTGTCAGGCACTTCTAAATCTGATTTAAGGAATCCTGCTATAATGCCGAGCGCAAAGAAAAGAATCGCGGGAGAGAGTAGGTTTTGGGAAATTAAGTACAGAAATTCCATAAATGCCCTTGCTTTGTTGCTGTTATTGCTAATTTACGGGCAAATTTTTTATATTGAAAGTTAATAGTTATTATATATACTATGAGTATAACTCATAGGTTTATCATGCCATTTCACGCCGATACATTGCTACTCAAGAGCTTTATCTCTATTGCCGAAACTGGGACTTTCAGCAAAGCAGCCGAGGTCGTTGGGCGTACCCAATCGGCGCTTAGTTTGCAGATAAGGAAGCTCGAAGACGGGTTGGGCTGCCAGCTCTTTGACCGTTCGGGGCGCAAGGTAAAGCTCACCGATCAAGGTGAGCTTTTTCTTGGCTACGCCAAGCGCATCATTCAGCTACAATGGGAAGCCTATAGCCGGCTCAAAGAACCGGATGTCGAGGGAGAGATACGCCTCGGCACACCGGAGGATTTCGCCACCCATTATTTACCAGATGTTCTCTCTACCTTCCGCCAGCACCATCCGCGTGTGCAGCTAAATGTGTCGTGCGATCTAACGCTCAACCTTATCGATGGATTCCGGCGTGGTGATTACGATGTGATACTGGTGAAACGCGACCCCAAAGCCGCAAAAGGCGGCACAAAAGTGTGGCGCGAACCGCTGGTGTGGGCGGCTGCCGACCATCACAAGCCGGAGCAGCCGCTTTCGTTGGTCTTGTCACCACAGCCGTGCATTTACCGTGCGCGTGCGCTTGCCGCACTCGACAAAGCCAAAAAGCCCTGGCGCATTAGCTATACTAGCCCCAGCCTCGCCGGTACGATTGCCGCCGTGAAAGCCGGACTTGGTATTACTGTGCTTCCAGCCAATATGCTGCCTATTGGCATTCACCCGATTCGCAAATTACCAGAATTAGCTGATGCTGAAATTGCTCTCATGAAGCGTGAGAATTTATCCAAAGCATCCGAAATGCTTGCCGAGCATATCGTACATAACTTGGAGAGCGTTACCGTTTAGCTATTTAGCAACTTCTACCATCACTTCATTGCGACGCAGGAAGGGCAACGTCCACGGTGGATTGAAAAATGCGTAGGTGGGTTTGGATATCGCATTCAATTTCTTTGTGCTGACAAACGCCTGTAACTCATCGGTATGCGATTTGAGGCTTTCCTCACCCGCCACGCCGGAAAACTGGATCACAGCGAAACGCTTCGCCGGAACTTTCTCCAGCTTCACTGCATCATTATTGGGCTTCGGCAGCGTACCCATCGTGTGGCTGGCGGGCATCACAAAACGCACTTTCCAACTATTGCCAGCCCCTTCCTGCGTCACAGGAGCTGTCATGGCTATTTTCTCCGAGGTTTGCTGTATCACAGGAGCCGTCATTGCCACATTTTGCTTGGGAGCATTATTGCCAAAGATATAATCGGCGATCATGCGAAATCCCTGATTGATTGCTTCCTTACGCTCACCGGATACTTCTACCTCGGCCACAATCATCGGGGCATAGTCGCGGATTTGAATATCGCCTTGCGATTCCACCACCTCATATTTCGCTTGTTCCACACTACTCACAATCGGCCCCCATGCGACTGCACCAATCACTGCTACACCTGCGATAATCCATAACATGCGTTTCCTCATTTGGTTGGCTCCTCCAGCCGATAGCCGATCCCCGGCTCGTTGATGATAAACTGGTCACGCGCGGGGTCTTTCTCCAGTTTCTGGCGCAGCTGGGCTATGTAGATGCGTAAATACTGGTTATCGTCGCTGTAGGTTTCTCCCCATACTTGCTGCATGAGATATTTGTGGGTGAGTAGCTTACCCGCATTGATCGCCAGCACTTTAAGGAGGTTAAATTCTTTGGGAGATAACTTTATCCGCTCACCGCGTAAGGATACAATGCGTTTCATCAGATCGATAGTGAGATCACCGATGATAACGGTCGTTTCTTCTGCATCAGCGACAATCGCATCACGCAAAGCAGCGCGCAGCCGTGCCAGAAGCTCCCCTGTGCCAAAAGGCTTGGTGACATAATCATTGGCGCCGAGGTCGAAGGCTTTGATTTTTTCCTGTTCGCCGCTACGCACGCTAAGCACGATGATCGGTATTTTTGACCATTCGCGCACGCTTTTAATGACCTCAGTACCATCAATATCAGGCAAGCCAAGATCGAGCAACACAGCATCAGGCTTTACCGAGGTGGCAAGGCGAATGCCCTCATTTCCTGACTCAGCGGGAATGACTGCATAGTCGTGGGAGGTGAGTGTAATGGTCAGGAATTTCCTTATCTGTGGATCATCTTCAATCACCAGTATTTTCGGTTGCGTGGTTCTCATGGTTCAAACTTCTTCTATTTCTTCTTCAATATCAATTGGTATTAGCGCTTCTTTTGGTAATGCAAGCCGCACACACGCACCCTTGCCATCGTGCGGATCAATAGCTGCAATCGTTCCACCATGCGCCTCGATAATCCCACGGCAAATATAAAGCCCCAGCCCCGTTCCTGCGATTTTACGGTCACCGTGCTTGGAGCGGTAGAACTTCACGAAAATGGCTTCCCGTTCCGATTCAGGGATACCTTCGCCGTCATCATCAATATCGATGGTGGCGGATTGTTCGTTAAAGGATGCAATAATCTTCACCTCTCCTTCGGGTGGGCCATATTTGATGGCGTTTTCTAGCAGGTTCAGGAACACCAGCTCCATCAATGCGGAATTGACATATAGCAGTGGAAAATCTGGCGCTGCTTGAATAGAAAAACGCTGCTTACCGATTAATGGGTGAAGGGATTTAAGGCTACTTGCCAGCATATCGCGCAAAAGCACTGTGTCTTTGTGTATAGCTTCAAGCCCGGATTCAAGACGGCTGATTTCTACCAGATTATTGATGAAGCGGTTGAGTTTTTGCGCTTCTTCCAGCCCTCCGGCGACCATCTCGCGGCTGTCGAAATTATCCTGCACTTGTTTCATTTCCTTGAGCGAACTAAACGCGCCGATGACCGTCACCAGCGGTGTTTTGAAATCATGCGATACGGAAGAAAGCAAAGCGGAAAGAAATTTCTCTCGCTCGGCATCGCGCAGTTTTTTCTGATGCGCTTCGGCAAGGCGTGCTTTTTCAAGGGCGCTGGCGGTTTGTGCGGTGAGCGTTGCCAGCACTTTAGAAGAAAAACGCTCAACTACATCCGAGCCGACGCAGAGTAACCCAAGCGCGGATTCCTGCACAGAAAGCGGGAGGTAAAGATTTTGGCTATCGGTAAAATGCTTGGTGCCACTGCCAACGGGCGTATTGTTATCAATGCAAAACTGCCCTGCTTGATTGAGTCTTTCTCTCTCGCTTCTCAAGATGATTGTCGCCTCACTATCCAGCAATGAGGATAATTTTGCCTCTGCTGCGCGGCGCATATCAGGGATATTGGCAATCCCCAGCATGTCCTGGCTCAAAGCATAGACGCCCGAAAGCACGCGCTCGCGCTGCATTGCCTCTCGCGCCAACTTGCGTATGCGGCTGGAAAGCGCACTTGCCACAATCGCTACAAAACTAAGTGCAAACATTTTTGCAACGTTTTCGACCTCCCACAGTCCGATGTGCCATACTGGAGGCAGAAGCACGAAGTTATAGGCAAGTACGGAGAATACAGCAGCGATAAGCGAAGCTCGCAGACCATAAACTACTGCGCCCACCAGTACCGGAATGACAAACAGTACGCTCAGTGCTTCAGGCGATGGAAAACCCGCCGATACTAATAACCATGCGACCAGTGATGTGAAAATAACGGGAGCAACGGTAATACTAACGCTGGCGAAAAAATTATGGCTACGCGAACCTATTTCACCTTCGGTGATAAAATGATGAAGCTGTGATTCCAGTGTGACAGCGGGTGCCATAGATTCCTTTGATTAAAACATGCCGCTAACCAGTTGCCATATTACCCACGCATACCCACTGATTAGTGCTACAAAAAAGCATAAGGCAAAAAACGTGAGTAGCCAACCTGTTATCATAAAAATGCCATCACGTTCTGTAATGGCGAGCGCCAGAACAGCCATAGCAATGCCAAGAGGTAGGTTCCCTAAAGGAATGGGCAGCGCAATAAGCAACGCGAGCAACAGGATCAGCCCGCCGGCAAAACGCTCAAAATTCCGTGTGGTAATTTTGTCAAGACGAGGCTTTACCATTTTCTCCAATCGCACCAGCCACGGCAATGACTTTTGCAGTAACGGCCTGAGTTTACACATTGGAATCTGGCGACTTGCTAACCAGCCGGGAAGCCATATATGCTCCTTACCTAAACAAAGCTGCGCGGCAAAAAATATGAGTGGAAGGCTAGTAAGCGTTGATACTCCGGGAATGGGGAGCGGAATCGTATTGGGAAGCGCAAACAATAAAAGCATCAACCCGAATCCACGATCCCCAAGCTGCGCCGATAGGTCACGTACACTTATGCTATCACCATGAAACCCTGTAATTTCATGAAGAATGCTGCTGCTAGAACGGTAGCGACTGCCACGCTCCTTTGGCAAAGCGACCAGGCGCGATGCAGTCGTTGCTTGATCCATATCCATCCCTCTTTCATCGAGTCGATAAAATTTTTGCATGGGCGTAGGGGATGGATTTCTTCAAAATCCGCATCAATCACTGCCCGTGCTTCTGCGTTCAACAGATCACCTTCAGGGAAGCCCCGCTCATAAGGACTTTTACGCATAGCCCGTCCGTTTCGGAATGAGGGAGCGAAGACGCTGTCCGATCCGCGAAAGCCGTTTGCGCTTGGTACAATATTCCAGCAGCGCAAATTCTCGGTCGTCAGGTAATTCCCTCCACCCATCATCTTGGCTGTCGAGCAACCGGTACAGTGAACGATCACTAAGCGTAAAGACATCCAAGCCTCCATAATCCGATGATTTAGACATAGTTTTTCTCCCGTCAGTTTTTCCATTTGATCTGAAATTCAATTTCTTCTTCGCGTCCCGCGCGCTCATGCTCGACGTTGAAGATAGCATCCTTGGGAACGTAAATGCGCTCACCTGCGATCTGGATATCGAACCTTTCGCCATTTTCCAGACAATCTGCCAGCCTACGAATCTTCTCCACGAATTGCTCCGTGCTATAGGTTTTTTCGATATCGCGGTTTTTCATTTTCACGGTATTCATGTTTTCTCCTTTTTGGTTAATATGTTACTGTCTTCTATCGCCCAGCAGATGCATCAGACTAATGAAGATATTGATGAAATCGAGATAGAGCGTCAGCGCCCCCATGATGACGGTTTTCGCCATCGCTTCGCCCTCAATCTGTAACTCGTAGTAAAGATTTTTTAGCTTTTGCGTGTCGTAAGCGGTAAGGCCGGTGAACACCAATACGCCGATGACAGAGAGTGCGAACTGCAACGCCGAGCTTTGCAGGAAGATATTGACCAATGAAGCAAGAATTAGGCCAATCACACCCATAATCAGGAACGAGCCAAGCTTGGTCAGATCACGCTGCGTGGTGTAGCCGTAAATGCTCATAGTGCCGAATGTGCCAGCGGTGATAAAAAACACACGGGCGATGCTGGTGCCGGTATAGGTAAGAAATAGCGTGGTGAGCGATAGCCCCATCACCACGGCAAAACCCCAGAATCCGGCTTGCGCAGCGCCAAGGCTCATTTTATGAAGCGCAAACCCCATCCACATGGACATGCCCAGCGGGGCAAGCATAATGATCCACGCCAGAGGCTTCATGCCGGTAACCGCCGTGCCTTCCATCACATACATGGCGTTAAGAAATGCCGGTGACTGCACCGCAAGCAATGCGACAATACCCGTAATGGCGAGCGCACTTCCCATGTAGTTGTAAATTTTGAGCATGTAGGCGCGTAGGCCAGCATCGTAGATGGCAGCTTGTGCGGTGCTATTCTGGCGTGCAGCCTGAGTATAGTAGTCGTTCATGGCGGTTCTTTCTCTTTCAAATTACGCGCAGTCTTTTTGCGCACACTCATTAATACACCAGCACACCGCCAAATCGCTGTACTGACTCTGCCTTGCCTTCGTTTTAATTGCGTAGTGATGGTGTAAAAATTCCGTATATTCCCGCCTACGGAAGTACAGCGGCTTCCGCCTTCAGTCGGTACGGACTTACTACGGCCATGCTTGTTATAGTTTCTTAAAGTTAAACAACCATAAGGAGGAACTAATGCATGACCAAGATTCATATAGTCTCTACTGCGCGATGCTCCTGCAAGAATACCAGCAGCACGGCACCGCCTTAAACGGTATCGACCAATCGATTGTGGATGCGTGCCAAAGTTATCTGGACACCAATACTCAAAGGTATCGTGAAAACAGCAAAGAGGTTTGTTTATGAGTTCGATGAAGCATTTTACCCGTTCCGTCCGTCAGGAAATCAGTAGGATTTCTATGACCATTAAGCAGATGGAGTTCCGTATCGCGCGCTTTCGAGGACTCCTAAGGCGGAAACTGCGGGAAGAAATTCAGGAACTACGACGCATGAAAGACGCGATCATGCATCGGCTGTCGGAATTAACGGCTGAAGCGCGGCTACACTTACCCACCATGCAATCCATCCGCGATGACATCGCGTTGCTACATGAGCGTTGCCGTCAATTGAAAACTCAACATTTATAGGAGTAAAACCATGATTTTGCCGCTGGGCGCAACGTCACCCGACACCGGCTATTCGTTCCCTTACCTGTATGGTGTGGGGTACGACTATGGTGGACGGTTTGTACCGAGACAAACCCCACCGGTGCCCCCGCCGGTGGGGACGGAGGTTAGGGATATGGTGTCTTTAAGCCCTGCCGCCCAGCGTATTCTTGATCAAGCGGAACGCTTAACAAAAATGAGTATAGGAAAGGAATAACCAATGACCGCCATCCATTGCCCCATATGCCAAGCGCCTTTCAAAGAAGTAGCGAGAGAAGGTGTTTTGATCGACGTATGTACCCAATGTAGAGGAGTATGGCTTGACAACGGCGAGCTTGAAAAATTAATGGATATAGCGCGCGAAGAGATAAATAAACCCAGAAAGATTGGCCGCAGATCGGATTCCGGGAGATCGCGCATTGAAAGCTGGCTGGAGCCGTTATAATTTTCATGCAACGCGACATCGCAATCGTCGCCTGCTAATCCTCTAGAGTTGGAATTTTCGAATGGAATTTTTCTTTGATGTCGTGATGGGTAAGCCCGTCTGGATGTGGGCTACTTTCATGGGCATTGTGGCTGTCCTGCTCGCTTTTGATTTAGGAGTTTTACACCGCAAAACACGGGAAATTTCCATTAAGGAAAGTCTGTGGCTTAGTGCTTTTTATATTTCTATCGCGCTGCTCTTTGGAGCGTGGGTATGGCATTCACTGGGCGCACAAAGTGGCAAGGAATATTTCACAGGCTTCATCGTTGAGAAAACACTTGCGATGGATAATGTGTTCATTATCTCTCTGATTTTTACGTATTTCGCAATCCCGCCCCTATACCAGCATCGCGTGCTGTTCTGGGGTATTCTCGGTGTGATCGTATTACGCGCCATCATGATTGGACTCGGCGCAACGCTAGTAGCAGAGTTTAGCTGGATTCTTTACATATTTGCTGTGTTCCTGATCATCACTGGTATCAAAATGCTATGGATCGGTGAAAAGCTACCCAACATCGACAATAACCCGTTACTCAAATTCCTGCGGCACAATTTCCGTATCAGCAATGAACTTCACGGCCAGAAATTTACCGTGAAGCTGCCTGATCAAAAAACCGGCAAACTTAAAACCTTCGGTACGCCGTTGCTGGTAGCGCTTGTGCTGATCGAGTTCGTGGATTTAATCTTCGCGGTAGATAGCGTACCTGCCATCTTCACCATTACGCTTGACCCGTATATCGTTTACACCAGCAACATCTTTGCCATCCTTGGCTTGCGTGCGCTGTATTTCGCGCTCGCCGCCATTATCCACCGCTTCAAATATCTGAAGCAAGCATTGGCGTGGGTACTTATTTTTATTGGATCAAAAACCTTCATCGCCGATGCGATGGGCATGGAAAAATTTCCCGCCAGCCTCTCGCTGGGTGTGACCTTTGCCATCATCCTAGCTGGTGTACTGGTGTCACTTTATAAAACAAGAAAGCATGAAGCTATTATCAGCTAAGAAGGAGACAAATATGCCCAATAAAAAAATTATAGAAAAACTAAACACCATTTTGGAATTTGAACTGGCGGGTGTGGTTCGCTATACGCATTATTCACTGATGGTCTTTGGCCACACGCGCATTCCTATTGTTTCGTGGTTGCGTGAACAGGCCAGTGAATCATTGCTGCATGCCTATCAGGCGGGTGAGCACATCACTACTTTAGGTGGTCATCCATCGCTCAAAATCGCCGCATTACTCGAAACGCACAAGCATTCCATCAATGATATTTTGGAAGAAAGCCTTGAACATGAGAGTGAGCAAATCAGAAATTACATGGCATTGCTGAAACTCGTAGAAGGCAAGTCTGTCTATCTCGAAGAATATGCACGCGCCATGATTAATGATGAAGAAATGCATGTATCTGAAGTGCAAAAAATGCTTCGTAAGCCCGAGTAATTCTATCGCTAATTTAACCAAGGAGAAACTTATGTTTGATGCTAAAAACTTACTCGCCAATATTGATTCAAATGGACTCGTTGGCAAAATGCTTGGCGGTATGGCTACCAAAAATTTTGCTGCCGGATTGCTGACAGGTGGCGTTGCCACTTCGCTACTGGGCGGCGGCAAAGACACAGTGGAAACCGTAGCAAAAGTTGGTGGGTTGGCGCTGCTAGGGACATTGGCGTACAAAGCCTTCGGCAATTATCAGCAGCAGAAATCTGCGGGCGGCAAAGCCAGTGTTGTAGATGCGGTAAAGCATTCCGCAAGCGGAATGGCGACACAGGCGAGCAGCATTATTTCTGGTCTGCTTTCAGGCAATCAGCCGTCAAGCGCATCTTTACCCGCTCCCCTAGCGGCTCCGGCCAATGCAGAACTTCCGCTGGCGATTATCCGCGCCATGATCGCCGCAGCTAAAGCTGATGGGCATATGGATGCGCCGGAAACCCAGAAAATTATGGGGCAGCTGGAATCCGCAGGCGTAGGTGCTCAGGAAAAAGCCCTGCTGATGCAGGAAATGGCGAATACGCAGGATGTGAATGCTATTGCTAAAGCTGCCACATCGCCACACGATGGCGCGCAAATTTACCTTGCAGCCTTGCTGGTATGCGATAGCCAGTGTGTGCGTGAGCAGGAATACCTCGCCTCGCTTGCCAGCGCCTTGAAGCTGGAGCCTGCCTTTACCGTCAGCCTGCAAGAAGAACTTCTTAACATGTCGGCACAGGAGGCGGCCTGATGACCAGTGCTTCTTCCCCACAGGAAGCCAGCCCCACAAAAAAAGCCTTGCACCGCTCGATCTACGTTCAAGTGATTGTCGCCATTATTCTGGGGATCGGCTTTGGCCATTTTCACCCGGAAATGGCTGCAACAATGAAGCCACTCGCTGATGGCTTTATCAAGCTAATCAAAATGATCATCGGGCCAATTATTTTCTGCACCATCGTTCATGGGGTTGCTGGGTCTGATAATTTAAGGCAAGTCGGCACTGTCGGCGTGAAGGCGCTCAGCTATTTCATGTTTATGACAACGTTTGCCATGTTGATTGGACTGGTTGTGGTGAATATCCAGCAGCCGGGCGTTGGGATGAATATTGGTTCGACGGTGCATGAGCAGGAATACGTTGCCGCTGATAAGGGCAACACACCGACCGCTGCTAAATCGCACAACAGTGCGGTGGATTTTGTACTTAATATCATTCCAAAAACCATGTCGTCCGCTTTCACAGAAGGTAATATTCTACAGGTTCTTTTTATATCGCTCCTATGTGCATTTGCGCTGGCGGGTATGGGAGAAAAAGGAAAGCCAGTAGTACATGGGATTGAGCTGCTTTCCGCCATGTTTTTTCGCATCGTGAACATGATCGTAAAACTTGCGCCAATCGGCGCATTCGGCGCAATGGCCTTTACGATTGGTGAGCATGGGATAGAATCACTGATAAAACTTTTCGCCATGATGCTTGGCTTTTACGCAACCTGCATCCTGTTTGTTGGTGTTGTATTATGGGCAGTGATGCGCGTTGTGGGTCTTTCGCTCTGGTCATTCCTTAAATACATTAAAGAGGAAATATTCATTGTCGTCGGCACTTGTTCATCAGAAACGGTGCTGCCGCAGATGGTAGAAAAACTCACCAAGCTCGGTTGCAAACGCTCAGTAGCCGGAATGGTGATTCCTACGGGATATTCTTTCAATCTGGACGGTACAGCCATTTATTTAACGATGGGGGCAATGTTCATCGCCCAAGCAACTAATACTCCTATGGGGCTTGGTGAGCAGCTCTCCTTACTTGCGCTACTTATTGTGGCCTCTAAAGGTGCAGCCGCAGTAAGTGGCGGATCATTTATTGTGCTCGCCGCAACCTTATCCACTATGGATCTGATTCCACCGGCACTGCTTACCATCGCACTTGCGCAGATATTTGCGATTCATCGGTTCATGTCTGAAGCCATTTCCGTCACGAATCTCATTGGCAATGGCGTAGCAACGTTATTCGTTTCCAAATGGGAAAAAGCCTTGGATATGAATGTTGCCAGAAAAATGCTGAGTGAAAGATAATATGGTAAAATTATCTCTCAAAAGTTTTGTCGAAGCGCCGTGGTTCACCAGAACCATTATGGTGCTGATCGTCATCAATGCCGCGATTCTGGGGATGGAAACCTACCCCGGAATCATGGCGCTGTACGGCAGCACACTTAAAGTTATAGATCACGTCATACTCTGGGTGTTCGTGGCAGAGTTATGCTTACGTTTGGCCGCATACCGCCTGAGATTCTTCCGCGACCCGTGGAGTATTTTTGATACGGCAGTGGTGTTGATTGCCTTTATGCCCGCTAATGAAGCGTTTGCAGTGCTTAGGGCAGCACGTGTGCTGCGCGTGCTGCGGCTGATTTCAATCTTCCCGCGCCTAAGGCGCGTCATTGAGGGTTTGATTGGTGCTATCCCAGGTATCGGCTCCATTGGTGCCATTTTGATGATCGTGTTTTACGTCTTCGCTGTTATGGCCACGAAACTCTATGGAGCACAATTTCCCAACTGGTTCGGCAGCCTGCACGGTTCGTTCTTCACGCTGTTTCAAATCATGACGCTGGAAGGTTGGGCGGACATCGTGCGCGAAATCATGAAAACCCATCCGCAGGCATGGATATTTTTCGTCATCTACATATTAGCTGCCACTTTTACCGTACTCAATCTTTTTATCGCGGTGATCGTTGACGCGATGCAAAGACAGCATCAGTCAGAGGAGCAGGTAGAGAAAGACTCCATCAAGCGCATCGAAACAGAATTGATGAAGCTTCACCAGAAAATCGACGCGATGGGAAAATGAAAAATGAGCAGTAATTATAGATAGTGTACTGATGCCATTTTCTGCTTCAGCGGGGGTGCTATCCATCAATTCACCGTATTACCAAGGGCGAAGCAAACATTGAGGAAGGCATTGCTCTTGAACGCGATGATGCACGCGCACGCGATCACTTCCGCGAGCATGCGGTTGAAATTGAATATAGCCCCGCGGATTTTTGGAGCACTGGACTGGAATTCGTAGCCGAGCGAGAATCTGGTGAAACGGCGCCGATTCTTGAAACTATCCTCATTGCTTTTGGCAAGGTAGCTATCTGGGAACCCGCCACGTAGCCACATGCTTTTTATGGCCTTTTCATTGTTACCGATTTCCAAAACATTCAGCGGGCCGAGATCAACCTAGTATGGGTAGATTTTAGCGAAATGAATGCATGCACAATCCACCGATAAGCATGTATGTTCAGGGCAAAAAATGCACAGGAAAGTCATTTTAGTGCACACAACTTACGATTTGATGCACAAATTTGACATTTTAATGCACGACCAAAATGGCTCGCCGAAACGGTCAATCATGCATATTGATTAATATTAATGGGTTAATAGCGGGTCTTTCCCAGCAACCTTCTATACGGGGACGCCAGGCCCGCCATTTAGCTAGATTCAGGATTTTTAAAAGCATTTCGTTTCATTTTTTATTTAACAACAAATTGATATTAAATGGAACTTCTGTTTTTTTTGGCGAAAAACGTTTCGTTTTCACTTCGTTCGGTATCTAAAACAGCAATCATCTGCCGGTTTCGTCTCACTTCAGGTTATGCCCGCGCAATCGCTGGCCACCCAAAATAGTTATCGATATAGATTTTGCGCTGCTCAGGAAATTCGATGACAGCTGCTCTTTGCTCCGGTAAAGTTCGAAACGCGTCGATGACGGCGCGCCATTGACTCGAGTCCTTAAACGTCACATGCATCGCTTGGGCGCGCTCGGTACACAACATCAGCCAGAATCTCAACCGTCCCCACCCCAATTCCCATTTCAAACTTGCTATTATATACCCATCGCTTAATTTCCAACCATTAGCGATGGAGATACCAATGAAGGCACAACACAACTCCAGGACGACCGATTTGGGTACTACACTCTATGACGGGTCCACCGGCTTTCAAGTCCGCAAGCGCAACGGCATCGGAATGTTTTTTCATGTCTTTGCCTTATGCTGCATGGTGCTGATGGGTGCCTCGTTGCTTGTCTACTATCGCTCGCCTGAAGGTTGCGCCTTTGCAGTCGCCATCGGCCTCAGCTTCGCACTGATTGCACAGAACCTCGAGAAACAGAAAAAAAGCCGCGAATCGCTGGAATTCATGAACGCGCTGTTATCCTCGGCACTTGGCGCAGGCCACCGCTTCTGCTGCATCGTGAAGAATACCGGCGACATCATGTTCTATAACCGCCCGTTCCAGGAAGTCTTCCCGGAATACATCACCCAAGGCACCCACACGCTGGATGCATTATTCACTCTTTATAATGTGCCCCAAGCCGACCATAACGCCATCACAGGCCTGATGGCCCCGAATCGCAGCGGCACAATCAACACCAGCATCCGCGCCGAAGGTTCCAACACACAGACCATCAGCATTATCCTCGAACCCATCGAGCGGCCGACCGGGTACTTCCTGCTGCGCGGCAAATAGCGCGTTGCATCAGGGCCTCGGCTGCTCTACACCCCGTCCCCTATGGCTGGACGCGTCCTTTTAGCACTCGAAGATATTTTCCTCACGGTTGGCAACCGGCTGCTGTTCGCGGGGGTGAACCTGCATATCAATGAGGGCGACAAGATATGTTTGGTGGGCCGCAATGGCGCTGGCAAGACCACCCTCATGCGTTTGATCATGCAGGAACTGGAGACCGATTCGGGCAAACGCTTCCTTCTGCCCGGCACCCGCATCGGATACCTCGCCCAACAGGTCGATTTCAACCCCAAACAACGTGTCCGCGATTTCGTGATGCACGGCTTTCCGAAGGATAAACGCACCGACGAGGTCGCCCACCGCGCTGATATGGTCACCACCCCGCTCGGCCTCGACGCGGATGCACCCATGGGCCATTTGAGCGGCGGCCAGCTACGCCGCGCCGCGCTCGCACAAGCCCTCGTCGATGAGCCCGATATTTTGTTACTGGATGAGCCGACGAACCATCTCGACCTCGAAGCCACCCTCTGGCTCGAGCAATTCCTCGCCCGCACGAGAAGCGCCATCATATGCGTGTCGCACGACAGAGCCTTCCTGAACGCGTTCACCCATAGGGTTTTCTGGATCGACCACGGCACGGTGCGCAACTGTCCGGTGGGTTATGCGGATTTCGATGATTGGGCCGAGCAGATTCTAGAGCAGGAAGCCCGCACCCTCGCCAATATGCAGAAGAAGTTGGAACAGGAGCTGGACTGGACCCAAGGCGGCGTCACCGCCCGACGAAAACGCAACATGCGGCGGATGAACGAACTCCACCGCCTGCGCGACAAACTGAAAAAAGATAAGGCCGCCTATAACGCAAAGATTCAAGCCATCGATATCGACCCGCTGCAGCCTACGCCTGCTTCAAAGATCGTCGCGGAGTTCAAAGGCGTCAGTAAAACCTTCGAGCGTGACGGCAAGAAAATCAAGATCCTCGATAACTTCTCCCGCCGCATCCTCAAGGGCGATCGCATCGGTATACTCGGTCGCAATGGCTCTGGCAAATCGACCTTACTCAAAATGCTCATCGGTGAGCTGGAGCCGGATTCCGGACTTGTTTTTCGTTCCAAGAAAATTGACCTCGCCTATTTCGACCAACACCGCAGCGCGCTAGAGCCGAGCCAGACGTTATGGCGCACCCTCGCCCCAAACAGCGATTACGTCTATATCGGCAGCGGCGCAGAGCGTCGGCACAAACATGTCGCGGCTTACCTCAAGGATTTCCTGTTCGACCCCAAACGCGCGAAGGACGAGGTCGGCACCCTGAGTGGTGGCATGCAGAACCGACTGATGCTCGCCCGCACCCTCATCAACCCCGGCAATTTGATGATCCTCGATGAGCCGACCAACGACCTCGACATGGACACGCTCGACATGCTGCAGGAAATTCTCGCCAGCTACCAGGGCACGCTCATCATCGTCAGTCATGACCGCGACTTTCTTGACCGCACGGTGACCGAAGTGCTGGCCTTCGAGGGCGACGCCCAGATCGACTCCTACATCGGCGGCTACAGTGATTACCTTGAAGCCAAGGAAGAAAAACTGCGCCTGAACAGCAAGAGAAAAAACGCCGCGACCAAGGCCGCCATCGCCCAAGTTGAAGCGGCAGCGCCTGCCGTTGAAATACTCAAGCCAGCTAGTAGCCTAAGCTTCACCGAACTCCACGAACTGAAAAAACTCCCCGCCACCATCGCCGCGCTGGAACAGGAACTGATACCGTTAAAGAAAACCCTGGAAGACGCAGAACTCTACACCCGCGACCCACAACTTTTCGACCGCACCCTGCGCTACCTTACCCGTACGCAGAAGAAGCTGGAGGATGCAGAGAGCAGGTGGCTTGAGCTGGAAAGCAAAACGGCGGGCTAGCACAAACGAAAATGGGAGCCATTTTCATGACCCCCATTATCATAGAATTAAAATACCCTTTTAATAGGTCGGGGTACGATTCTGTTGCTTACGCGCATCCACACAATCCGGCGAACTATACTTTTCTGCCTCTGGCGTGCCGGTTTTGGGCTCTGTGTAGCAGACATTGGCATCTTTGAGAGCTTGGGCAGCCTTATCCGCTGCACTACTTGCTGCCGATCCAACAGCTGAACCAGCGGCTTTCGCTTTATTCCAAAGTGAACCAAATCCGCTCTCTTCTTGCGCTGCTGGAGTCGGCGCTGCAGCAGGTGCCGCCGCCGCGGGTGCAGCTGGCGCTTGAGAACCCGGTGTCGGTGCCTGTGGTGCTGGCGCCTGCTGCGGAGCCACACCCGTGCGCTGATCCAAAATCTTCAGTCCTTCCTCATTAATACGAAGGAAATGCGGGCGAACAGTATCGTTCAAGAACGCCTTACCGCGCAATTCCGGGTCATTGTCGAAAAACTCTTTGGCCTTTTGCATCTCACCTAAGCGCAGTGAACCATTGGGCTGGTTCTTAAGCGCACCAATCTTGATAAGCTGGAGTTCAATTTTAGCAATTTCAGGGGTACGCTTGCCCGACTCGATGGTAACAGCATTCGTAGCTTTGTCCGCACCAAAGCGAAGCACGTCGCCTAGTACACCAGCTTGCGCCAATAGTTCAGGTTTTAGTTCGGGTGTTTTGTTGTCAGCCATTCTCATCTCCTACAGTTGATTTTTCACGATTCACTACAGGTTCAGTATACTTAATAAAACCTTAAGAGTGCATGACAGTTTGAAGACAATAGGCTCGATCCACGCCGAAAATCATAGCGCGAGAAATAACTAAAAAAATAATTTAAATCAAGCGATTATTCCCCAGACATCGTGGCCGGAATATCCCAGCTCAGATGGACATTGGCCGCCTTGTGCTTACTGTTGATGGTGAAATCCTGATGCTTCTTCATCTCACCCAGCGTGGCATCGAGGGCATACGACCCATCCACCAGCTTTACATAGAGCAGAGGCCCTGCCACCACGTTCAGCATCTCCTCGACATCCTTGCCGTTCTTGCGAGTGATGACCACCCGCGCATCGCCCACGAACGCCCCGGCTTTACTTGCGCTCATCACATACAGGTTATAATCCGGCTTCGCCGCCTGAATCGCCGCCTGCTCATCATCGCCGATGCCACCGGTAACATACGTCACCTCCGGGCTGCTATGGGCCTCATTCTTAGTCTCAATCAGCGGAATATCCTGTGGTTTAGCTTTCGCCAGCGGAGCAACAGGTTTCACCACCGGGGCTGGTGTAGCAGTAGGAGCCACAACGACCGGAGTCGGTGTAGCGACGGGAGCTGCATCTGGCTTCACCACCACAATGCGCGGCATTTCCACATCATTCGCCGCCGGAGGAATCACTTCAACAGTACCGCTGTCCGGTACAGGTGCTGAAGAGGCCTGCGCCATCACCATATCATCCGCGTTATGGTCTACCTCGCCCGTATCTACCCAAACTTCTTCCACCACCTTCTCATCCAGTTGGAATGTCGTGATAGGCCTGGCAGAAGCAGGCAACGCACCCGCGCCAGCAAAAGTGATGACCGCAGCAGTGACCAGACGTTTCATAGCAAACTCCCTGAAAGGATAGGTAACATTAGCTACCACTATGCACCCGCGCCATGACCGCAGCAAGCAGCATCGACACAGCATCCACCACGAGTTAACGGCGGTAGCCTTCAAGATTCTGGTCAATGATATCCTTCACCAATTGCACCAATTTCGGCCCATACGGTGCGCCGTCCCACATTAAATGGTTATTCTTAAGGATTTGCTCGCTGAGCCCGCGCTTGTATTCGGCATCGTTGGCCAGCTTAACCGCCATCTCAGCGTATTCATTCAAATTCTTGGCTTCGGGTGCATCCGCGATACCCATGAGGGAATAATAGGAATGTACAACCCGGCCACGCGCATACTCCCCCGGCATGGTTACAATCGGCAGCCCGAAGCCAAATGCATACTGCGCGGTGGTGCCGCCCCCGAAATAGATGGTATCGAGAATTGCATCAGACGCTTTGAGGACGCTAAGCAGGATTTCAAGCGGCTGCCAGCCGAAGAAGATGATTCGTGACTCATCACATTTCGCAAAGATACGTTTTTGAAGGATGTCGCTGGCGGCTTGCTGGCTGAAATCATTGAACAGCAGCAGCACCGCCTTTGGATCCTTCGAGAGGATATTACTCAGCACCCCATCGAAATCCGGGTGGAATTTCTGGATGGCCATCGGGCAGACATAGATGTTCTTGTCGTCCGGCAGGGTCATCTCCTCCCGCGTCAGCCAGCGCTTTGGCGCTTGTGGACGGGTGAACACGGTATCGATGCCTGCCGTGCATAACAGCCGCTCGGTATAATTCTCATCCGCCTGCGGCGGCTCGTAGGAGCGCGAAGAAATGACGTAATCAATCGTGTCGATACCGGTCGTCTCGGGATGCCCCTGGAAACAAGCCTGATGAGGTGCCAGCCGTGCCATGGCCAGCAGATGAGTCATCGGGTCCATCCCGATATCGGGATAGATAATGAGATCGAGCCTCTCATTTGCAATCATAGTCTGTGCTGCCGACACGTTATTCGGCAGTGAATGGATTGGGATGGCCGCCGCATGGATGGTCTGTATTTTCTCATCCACGATATTGCCGATGCTGAACAGCATTACTGAAAATTCCGGCTGCGATGCCAGATGGATCATCGCCCCGCGATAGCAATTCCCGACCGAATGGTTATGCATATAGCGCGACACGAACCCGATACGGATCTTTTCATCCGGCTGGCGCACAGGCTTCACTTTGCAATGCGCCGCCGTGAAATTGATGGCCGGCTTACCGACAATGCGCAACATTTGCGCATAAAGTTTCACTAGCTCCTTGTTGTCGCGGTTATGGAACGCGAGGCTGAAGACAGGATTGTTGCTCAGCAATGCTTCCTGACTGACCTGGGGCTTTTCAGCGATAAAGCGTTCTAGCGACGCCTTGAAATTTGCCCGCCCAGCATCGATCTCTTCCGAAGACAGATTGATACGCGGCAAATGGGTTTCATATTGAATCCGGAAACTCGCTGGCACCCGGAATTTGGATGTCAATGTACGATAGGCAGCATCTGCTTCCGCGAACCGGTTATTAAGCTTGAGCGAAAGACAGTAAAATTTCTCCAGATCCATTGCATTCGGGAACCGCGGCAGGATATCTTCTAGATACGACGGCACCAGATGCGCCTGATTGAAGCGAATGAGCATGCCCATCAACGCCGCGTGGGCATCAGGATTTTCCGGCAGCACCTGCGTGGCCCGATGCGCTAGGCGCACCGCTTCCGTGCCATTGTTCTGGGCTTCGAGCAATTGGCAGAACAGTAGGTAAGTATCGATATTGTTCGGATCGATCTGCAGAGCGCGCTGATAATTATCCGCTGCCAGCATGTAATTTCCCGCGCTATGTGCGATGAACCCAAGCTTATGTAGCGCCTCAGCATGGTTTGGGTTCATCTGCAACACCTGCTGCAGCACATCCACCGCTTCCTGCACACGGTTCTTCGCCAGCGCGCTTTCGGCGATCTTCATCATTTTGCGAACGGGGGGGACAACCTGATTCATGCATTCTCCAAATTCGTCAATACTTCATCGAGCGACGCCGCAACCATGAGCAAATGCTTAGGCGGAATATCAACATAAAACGGCAGCGACACGATGGATTCGCCCAACTGCTTGGTGACCGACAGATCTCCCCGCGGATAATTTGCGTAGGCCGGTTGCGTGTGGCAGCCCTTGTCCCACCATTGCCGCGCCTTGATGCCGCGCACCTGCAATTGCGAGATCACCCGATCCGCCATCGTTGTAGGCAGGCGAATATTACAGGTCGTCGTCACCGCATCGTCCGGGAACCACAGCAGCAGGTTATGTTTTTCTGTAACCGGAGCTAATGAGCGCTTATAGGTCTCGGTGATCTCCAGCCACTGTGCCCGCCGGTTCGGCCAGATATCGAGCGCTGCCAGCCCCACCGCACAGCCATATTCGCTGATTTTCGAGTTGATGCCAGGAATCGAGATGCGCCGCGTGTAATAGCCGAAATTGGTCTGCTCCTGCACATGCCGAATCAGACCCGTATCGCGCGAGATGACCACCGCCCCCTCGCCGATACCGAGCACCTTGGTCGCATGCATGCTAAACACGACTGCCGTTCTGCCGAACTTCACATTGCGAAAGCTATCGAACCCTGATGCGGCATCGACAACCACCGGAATAGAGGTATCCGCCGTGAATTTATCCCATGCCTGGATATCGATTGGTTTGCCGAACGGCGCCGCCACCAGCACCGCGCCGATGACCCCGTTGATTTTGGTGATCTGCTTCTTCACCGCCTCCGGATCCAGTGCCCATGTCGCATCGTCACAATCGATGAAATACGGGGTCATCTCCGCTGCGATAGCCGAAGCGGGTGTTGCAACAAACGTCCATGACGGAACAAGGCAATAGCTATCTTTAGGCAGATTCAATGCCCTGAGTGTAGCGATCAGGCCCGAAGTAGCACTGGATGCAGTCACCGCACATTCCGTGGTGACCCCAAAATGCTCCGCCAACCGCCCACGGAATTCCTGCTCCAACGGGCCGAAATTCGTATACCAGCGCGCCGCATCGATACGTTTCAGGTACGGCAAAATATCCGCCGTCTCCGGCAGCATTGGCTTCAGCAGCTCGACCGTCTCGAACAGCTCTGGCACTGTGTTTTCGGCTGGTTTTGTCATCGCCTGCACCTGCATGATTTCCCTCAACTAACTCGACAATGTACGGTTAGGCAAGGGTTAAGCAAGGCTTGTGCCAATAGGAGGCACTTATTTCCAGTAATCCACGAATTTCTCGGCAAAAATATACTGGTACATCGAGTCTCGGTTCATCGCATTCGCTTTCTCGATAATGGGCCGAATGATCGAAGCTGGCTGCTTGGACCACAGCCACAGCCGCGACGCCACGTTATACACCGAGCACTGGTAACCGTTCTGCTCGAACAGCAACTGCATCGACCGGTTAGTGAAGAACGAACAATGCACCGACAGCAGATAGAACCAATCCGGGTTCTGTGGCACATGTTCGGCCACCAGCGTATGCAGGATCATCACCCCTTCATCACTCACAAGATCAAAGATGCCATCGAGCTGCGAACGGAACCGCAAATGCTCCATCACCGCGGTATGCGTGACCAGGCTGAAGGCCTTCGGCTTCAACTCCCCCGCCTGCAAATACCCTTGCGCCGGGTTGCTGCTATGTTCGTATTTTTCGACCTTGAGCCCGTGGTCTACCGCGAGCGCATTGACTAATTTGCCATCCCCCGCACCATAATCCAGCCAGCGGCCTTTGGGCAACAAACCTAAGTTCGCGCAATCACCAATAATCGCCGACTGCGCCACGAACCGCTCCAGCCAGCGCGGATCTTCGGGGTTATCGTCCGTCCCCTGATAGAGCGACACCCACTGGTTATTCAACGTCTCCCACTCAGCATCCGTCATCTCGTAATGCGTGCGCGAGAACACAAAACCACAGCCGTCGCACTTATCATAATACACGTCGCCGAGGTTGAATTGCTCGAAATGCTTCTGCATGAACGGCTGCGTCGCACTGGCGCAGATAATGCATGGGATTGACAAAACAAACTCCGATTCTTACGGTTTTACCATTCGCGATACGCTAGCATGGCATCCATAGAAAGGCCAGCACCTGATGAAGTTCACCGCCCTCGAATTGCTCGAGACCTATGTATCGAGCGCCGAAACACACAGCGTTGCGCTAGGCGACTATGCGCCCGGGATCCATTGCACCAACCACGCTTTCTTCAAGAAAGAAGCAGACGGCTCTATTCCCTGGGTAGTGAGCCGCTCCTGCGACCATGCGGGCGGCAAATTGCGCTTCTGCGATGGCGACAGCAGCAAAGCCATCTGCCCGTTACATAACTGGGAGTTCGATTTTAATAACCTCAGCTACACAAAAATCCCTAACCAGACATTTGAACATATCACCAAGAACTCATTGCCCTTCTCGGTCAAAGGCAATACCCTCACCTACGAAACCGAGCAGTTGAACCTGCGCGTCCCATCGTCTATCCCTCAGCCTAAAACCCCGATTGAAGTCGAGCTGCGCTTTATCACCCACGCTTCGGTAATGCTGGAACTGAACGGGCTGAAACTGCTGACTGACCCGTGGTATGTCGGCGAATGCCTTGCTGGTGGCTGGTGGCTGAAGCAGCCCCCCAAAGCCGACGCGTGGGAATTGCTGAAAAGCGCAGACCTGCTCTACATCTCTCACAACCACCCTGACCACTTGCACACCGAAACCCTCGCCCATGCCCACCGCGACATCCCCATCATCGTCCCGAAATTCGATACAGATTCCGTGACCACCCCCCTACGTGACCTCGGTTTCACCAACATTCACGAACTCGAACTCAAACGGCTCTACCGCGTCAACAACAGCGAACTGCTCATCAGCATCCTACCGACAGGCGACCACCGAGACGATAGCGGCCTGTTCGTCGTACAAGGCGATTTCTCAGCCGTACTCACCGTCGATTGCGTCGGCACCAATCAATACGTGCTGCCGCAGGATATAAGCATCCTTCTCACCAACTTCGCCTCCGGCGCCTCTGGCTGGCCGCTTTGCTACGAAGTCGTGGGTTCGCTCGACGAACGCGCGAAGATCGTCACCAAGAACCGCGGCAACGCCGTACTCGAGGTCATGAAATATATCGCCGCTACCAAACCGCGCGTTTATATGCCCTATGCCGGGTTCTTCGACGAACGCGCCCCCCGCGACCACACAATCAAAACCTATAACGTAAAAAATTCCTCCGCGAGCATTGTCGAAAAAGTCACCGCGAAATTCCCGATGGTGCAGGCTATCGACCCACTACTCCATGACCGCATCCACTGGAAAAACGGCGAAGCGATGGTGAGCAACATCGACCAGCCACCGCTATTCACCTATGACGCGACTACCATCACCCACTATCTCGATGCCCAGCGCAAGATGCTCAAGAAATTCGACATCGAAAAAATCGCTGAATATTTCAGCCAGTCCGAATTCAAGGACGACCTCATCGTCTACCTTGCGCTGACCGATGACGATTACACCCCAACCGGCCCCAGCTTGCGCATCGATTTCTCGACTACACCGATCACCCATAAAGTCATCGACGGCCCTACACTGCTCGCGCAATTCAACGCCCTCACCGAACTGAATGGCAAGCACCACCTCCTCATCAAAGCCCGCACCGACAGCCTCTGGCGCCTCGTCCATGAAGGCCGCCCGCTCGAGGAACTCACGTTGGGCTTCCAATGCCGCATCGACCGCAAGCCCGACCAGTACAGTGCCGCCTTCTGGCAGCATTACACCACCCACGGCGCCCCCATGCTGAAACGCGGTGAAGACAGGCTGCTCTATAAACTGCTCGAAGGCAGCGATGGCTGAAAAATCAATAGCTTGTCACAATCACACCCCCTTAGATGGAATAGCCCCTAAATAAATTGTGTATGTGTAAAAGAATGTGTAAAAATGGCCCACTTTAAAAAAAAGGGGCGGATGGTACCTTTTGGGGTCAAAAAATTAGAGTAGCCCCAACCTCAGACTGCACCGGGTTGAATCAGTACCCCAGCGGGAATACCAAGTCCGGCATGCAGCTTGCGAATCATCGGTAACGTCAATTCACGTCGATGATTAAGCACCTCTGATACGCGCGCACGACTGCCAATGTAGGGCTCCATATCACGGCGCGAAAGGCCCTGCTGATCCATCGTAAATAAAATCGCCTCTACGGGATCTGGCGCTTGGATGGTATGATGTTTTTCTTCCCACGCAACAACCAGCGTCGAGAGTATATCCAAACGGTCACCTTGTGGCGAATTCGGGGCCGCATTCATCAATCCATCAATTTCTTGAAGGGCGCGTTTGTAGTCCTGTGCGGTTTTAATTGGTCGAATGTCCATACCTATATCTCCGTTACTTCGATTGCGTCATAGTGCCGGTGTGTGCCGATAAAGCGGATATAGAGTACCCCGTAGGGGTAATTTATCTTGGCCACCAACCGATACTTATTACCTGCAATGTTAAACACCACACGGTTATCGCCGACGATACTTGCGCTACCTAAGGCCTTCTTTACTTCTGACGGCTTTGCCCAGTCAGCTTCCTCTGCTAATTTGAACCATGCCTTCAAAGGCTGTTCCGCATCGGCATAAGCAGGCTTTTCCCAAAAGTCGCGCAGTGTCTTACGGGCGATAATCCTCATACTCTTGTCCTTAGCATGTTCCCGTTATGGGAGCAACCTTAAAATGATCCCATAGCGGGAACAATTTAAGTTTTCTTTATTTCCAATAGATAGCGACTATATCCTTAACTGCCAAACTCGCCGTACATCGGGCCGTCGCTCCGACCACAAAATGCTCAATCAACTTATCCTGGATGCTCTTGCTTAATCGACTCTTGCGCATGCTGTTCCGTAACACAAAATGCGTTATCTGGTACAGCCCCTTCTATTATTTCCAACAGTTGCCGCAAAGCGTCCCGCCAGTGTCCCATGAGCTACAATCAGCCACTTCGGCAAACCGCCAAATCATCTATAATCTATTGATATATAATGGAAAGAAATGGTGGCCAGAGACGGGATCGAACCGCCGACACGGGGATTTTCAATCCCCTGCTCTACCAGCTGAGCTATCTGGCCACGTTGCGCTTCTCACGCATCTTGAAGAAGCAGTGCTATAGCCAAAGCACTCGCCCATGGCAAGCGCGGCGTGTGTGAGGGGGAAGATTTTGCGGTGGAGGGCGGATTCGCCAGGGTTACTGGTCTTCGGGCGAGCCATTCAACAGCGCTTCGGCGGCGGCTAAGCTCTCATCGTCCACATCGTCGAGTTCCACCGCTGGCACGGCGTAGGAGCCGGTGAACCATTTGTTGAGGTCGACCTGCCGGCAGCGCTCGGAGCAGAAGGGCTTATGCTCGGGCTTGGTGGGCTTGAAACAGACCGGACACGTCATCTCGCAGCCTCCAGCATCGGCAACAATGCATGGCCGACGGCTACCCGCTCATCGAACACGAAGCAACTGCCCCGCCACAGCGAATCAGCGGTCGGAACCTGCTCCAGATACGCAAGGATGCCGCCATGCAAATGATGCACGTCCTTGAAGCCAAGCGCGACGAGGTACGACGAATATTTCTCACAGCGAATCCCGCCCGTACAATACATCGCGACACTGGTGTTGGCGCTGACGCTGAGGTTCTGCGCCGTCCATGCCACCATCTGCTTGAAGTTGCGCGTCGCCGGGTTCACCGCGCCCTCGAAATGCCCCATCACGTATTCATAATCGTTGCGCGTATCGATGGTGATGACATCCGCCCGGGTGATGAGCGCGTTCCAGTCCTTCGGCGCCACATAACTGCCCACGCATTGCGCCGGGAAGGTGGGCACGCCCATCGAGATCAGCTCGCGCTTCACTTTCACCTTGCTACGCTTGAACGGCTGCGCGCCGAAATAACTTTCGCGGAAGGTCGGCGTGGTAAAGGCGATGCGCGATTGCAGGAACGCCATCAAGGATTCAATTGCATCGGTCGCGCCCGAGATGGTCGCGTTGATGCCCTCACTGGCTAGCGTGATCGTGCCGCGAATACCGAGCGCCTGCATGCGTTCCAATATCGGGGCGCGCAACGCTTTCGGGTCAGCAAGGCCGACGAAGCTATAGAAGGTGGAAATGGTCAGAGGCGCGCTCATGGCGCGGGTCGTAGCAAAAATCGTTGGGAATGTCTAGAGCGTGGCGTGCGCAGCCACTTCCGGCACCACACGAGAGACTTGTGTGGCCGCATGGATCTGCTGGCCCGGCGCTGGCACTTCCGGCGAAACGGGCGCTGCCGCAGCAACCGGGCTGGCGGGAGGCATGTTCGCCGCCATCTGCCTCAACCGCTCGATGCGTGTCTCGGTCGAGGGGTAACCGGACTGGATTTTGCGGTACAGTTTGTACAAGCTAGGACGTCCGCGGCCCTCCTCCAGCTTGCCGAGAGCCAAAATCAAGCCCTCCGGGTCACCCGAGATCATGGCGCCTTTGCGGTCAGCGTCCAGTTCCGTCGGCCGCACGCTCACCTGGTTCGCCGCAATCAACCCGAGGCTACCACCCACCAACATATAGATCACGGAATCCAGCGGCGAGAGATGTTTCCCCCCCTTACCCGTGATGAATTGCAATACCTTCTTGAGACGACCCGTCTCCATTTTATCATAAGGAATATAAGCGCCGATACCGCCGCGATGCGCCATGCGATCTGCCGCGATCACCGCACCACCACCGAGCAATCCAATCGCCAAGGCCCGCGATTTCGTATGATTGCTTACTTCATGCCCAAGCTCATGCCCCAGCACCGCCCGCACCTCACGCAGATCGAGGCGCTTGAGCAGCCCGGTCGTCAGCACGACCGCATTCTCATGGGTCAGCGACGCCGCATTCATCATCGGGCTTTCCGCAAGAATCAGCTGCGGCACGCGCGTGTGGCCTGCCCGCTGGCAGAGCGTCCGCCATTCCTGATGCAGTTCCGGATGCGTCTGCGCGGTGATTTCCTTACCGCGTTTCATACCCATCTTGCCAAGCTCGCTCAGCAGATGCATATCGAGGTCGCCATTGCCCATCGGCACCCGCGGAATGAAGCGTGGGTCGATATTCGGGCTGCTGGCAAGCCCATAATCCCCTGAAAAATCCCGGTGACCGAACATGCCACTCAGTTTTTCCCACGCCGAGGACACAGCATCCTGCACCGCGCTCATAAAG
>JBMOIY010000020.1:0-23991 GCA_049317085.1 Rickettsiales bacterium
TTTTGCCTCGACCTGCTTCGCAACTGGCACTGCCGCAGCACTCACAGTCTTGGGCATCTCGCGTATCATGTCTGGCAGCGGCTCAAGCGCTGGCTCGGCCTTCACCGCAGGCAGTGGCTTCACCGGCTCAATCACCGGCGGCGTTTCTTTGATAAGCGGCGCTGGCTTCATGACGGGCATCGGCGCAATCACGGGGGCGGGTGCAATGATGGGCTTGGGTTCAACAGTCGGTTGCTCAACCGGCACCTGACGCTGCACCAACATTGGCGGGGGCGGTGCCATCGTTGGCACATTCGGAATGACCGGCGCTTGATACGGCACCGCGCGTGGCGCAACGGGAATCGGTGGCGCGGTTGGGATAGGAGCGGGTTTCGTTTGCGGCGCTGTCGCCACCTTCGCAGGCTTCACCGGTTCAACCGGAGCTTGCACCGTGCCCTGCAACTGCCGTAGCGCGCCGAGATTCACTTCTACGCTCGGTTTTTCAGGCATCAAGTCGCGCGCAAGTGCAGGCGTCGCGCTGGCCCACACAAGTCCGCACACCCCGCAAACTAGCATGGCGCGGGTGGTTCTGAGCGAGAGCTTGGAGAAGTTAAGCATGTGCGATTGCGTATCTTTTTTGAGCGTGTGTATCGGGTACTGGGTTGTATCAAACGCAACTGCCCACTGGCAAGCGCAATTGATGCAGTATTCATAGCTTTACGTGAAAATAGCAGTCATCCGCCATTTCCTAAGTGTAATGCCCAATAAAGGCGACCCCTGATTACTTAGGCGAACTTGTTACTTGCACGCACGTGGCCTTTCTTCTAGGTTCCCGCGCTATGTCGCAAACCTCCGCCCTGATTACTGTCATGACTGCCGCCATTCGCAAAGCTGCGAAGGGTGTGGTGCGGGACTTCGGAGAAGTCGACAAATTACAGATATCGAAAAAAGGCGCCGCCAACTTCGTGACAAACGCCGATATCCGCACCGACCAGATACTGATTGCAGAGTTGCAAAAAGCCCGCCCCAAATTTGGCTTCCTCACGGAAGAGTCCGGCATCATCAAAGGCGCCGACCCCAAACAACGCTTCGTCATCGACCCCATCGACGGCACCACCAACTTCATCCATGCGATTCCCTACATCTCCATCTCCGTCGCCGCCCAGAAAATGAATGACAAAGGCGAGTGGGAAAATGTCGCAGGCATCGTCTATGACCCCATCCATGACGAACTCTTCCACGCCGAAGCCAAGCACGGTGCGTACCTCAACGGCATCCGCATCCGCGCATCCACCCGCCGCGAAGACCTCCTCCTCTCCACCTCCGCCCCGCGCAAGACCCGCGCCGGGTTCACCGAAACCTTGGCCGCCTACACCCGTGTCGTGGCCGACGACGCGACCGTCCGCTGCTCCGGCTCCGCCGCGTTGGACTTGGCCTACGTCGCCGCCGGCCGCCTCGATGGCACCTGGTATCCACGCCTGAACAGCTGGGATTTCGTCGCTGGCAGCCTGCTGGTGAAAGAAGCGAACGGCATGATCACCGCCATCGATGGCAGCCCCGTTGCCACCGATGACAAAGCCAGCATCCTCGCCACCAACGGCCTCATCCACCGCAAGCTGCAGGCTTTGCTGACTGCAAAGTAAGGGGGAGAGCATGCACATCCCCACCCCGGATGATTTACGCAAAGGCTACCTCAACGCCCTCGGCGTCGTCGGCATCTGGACATGCTTTATCCTCGTTTCCCGCAGCAGCGGCAAAAGCACCCTGACGCCCTATGATGTGATTGCGCTCCGCTATGCCGTCGCCGCCGTCACCATCTTCCCCCTTTGGCTGCGCTACCGCACCAGATTGTGGGAATGGCGTAAACTCGTCCTCACCCTCGTCGGTGCCATCGGCTTCACCCTGCTCGCCTTCAACGGCTTCCGCCACGCGCCCGCCAACCACGCCGCCATTCTGATGCAGGGCTTCCTGCCCTTCTCCGTCACGGTCATGGCCTACTTCATCGCCCATGAACGCCCGGGCCGCCAGCGTCTGTTCGGCCTTGCCTTCATCGCACTCGGCGTCGGCGCCATGGCGGTCGATAGTTTCTCCGGCAGCTCCGTCACCTTCTTGGGCGACGGCCTGCTCACCTGTGCCTCGCTCACCTGGGCGCTCTACACCGTCCTCCTGCGCCGCTGGAACATGCCGCCAATGGATTCCGCCATCGCCGTCACCCTCCTTGCTGCCTTCATCTATTTGCCGTTCTACGTCGCCTTCCTCCCGAAAAACATTGCCGCCACCCCACCCCACGAATGGCTCTTCTACGCCTTCGTCCAAGGCACGCTCGTCGCCGTCATCCAGATGATCTGCTACACCCGCGCCGTCGCGTATCTAGGTGCCGGACGCCTCGCCATGGTCACCAGCTGCGTCCCCGTGCTGGCATCACTCTTCGCAGTTCCGCTACTCGACGAGCCACTCACCACGCCGATTATCATCGGGTTGGTGTTTGTGGTGACAGGTGCATGGGTGGGGAATCGCCGCCCGAAAGCACCGCCCATTCCAGCAATCTAGTTGTTAATTAAGCGCGCGCACGCTCGACATAGGTAAGTTCGTCAGTGTTGACGACAATCCGGTCACCCGTTCCAATGAACGGCGGAACCATGACCTTGACGCCATTCGAAAGCTTCGCAGGCTTGTACGACGAGCTCGCCGTTTGACCCTTTACCACCGGGTCGGCTTCCACGATTTCAAGCGTCACCTGGCTCGGCAGTTTCACACCCAGCGGTACACCGTCATTCAGTTCCACCTGCACCACCATGTTATCCTGCAGGAACGCCGCGCGGTCGCCGAGGAAATCCGCTTCCATGGTGATCTGCTCGTAATTTTCCTGATCCATGAAGGTCAGCGTGTCGCCGTCGCGGTAGAGATACTGAAAATCACGCTGGTCCAGCGTCACACGCTCAACTGCCTCATCCGGGCGCAGGCGGATATTTTTCTTCACACCGGATTTGATGTCCTTGAACTCAACTTGATTGAACGAACGCAGATTGCCCGGCGTGCGTATCTCATGGCTCGCCACCACCCACAATTTACCTTCATACTCGACCACCATGCCCGCGCGAACGCTCGACCCATCAATACGCATATTCAACTCCTAATGAATAACAGGCGCGTGGTGTAGCAAGGGCCGGGGCTTGTTGCAAGCAAATGGTCATCTTCGAAGTTGCCCTCGCCAAGCATGCCGCTATGATGCCGCGATGAACAGCTCAACCAGCATCCAAATGCCACCCACCACCCGCAGTTGCGGCGACTGCGCCATGTGCTGTAAAATCCCGCTGATTCCGGAGCTTGAGAAGCCTGCCATGAGCTGGTGCCAGCACTGCTCAACCCGCGCCAGCTGCGACATTCACCCAACACGCCCCCAGCGCTGCCGCGACTACCAATGCTACTTCACCATGAGCGATCTGGGCGAAGAATGGCGCCCGAACAAGGCCCGTTTCATGATCTCCACCTTCCCCGGAAAATTGCTGCTGCTGGTCGACCCATCGCGTCCCGACAGCTGGCGTAAGGAGCCCTATTTCAACACCCTCAAGCACTGGTCGACACAGGTCGAGGTGCATGTGCTGGTGAACAACATCACCTACATCATCTTCCCGACCCATATTGACGATCTCGGCGAAGTCACCGACGACCACCAGATCGCGATCTATCAGGAACAGACGCCGAATGGCATCCACCGTCGCGCCGCACGCATCTTGCGATCCGAAATTCCTGCGGGTGCCCAGCTCGGCGTTCCCTACTCATTGAAACCATAGGTTACTCGCATGCCCGAATCACGCCCCATCGTTCTTGGCCGCTCCTGCCAGACCTGCGCCATGTGCTGCAAAGTCCTCGAGATCAAGGCCCTCGATAAACCACGCAACCAGTGGTGCCAACATTGCTCCACCCACCAGAAATGCGACATCTACCTCGAGCGCCCGGACACCTGCCACAATTTCAACTGCGGTTACCTTACCGAGGACTGGATGGGTGAACATTGGCACCCGCTGCGCTCGCGCATGCTGGTCAATTTCAGCGCCGACGGCAAACATATGTTCGTCCATGTCGACCCCGCACGCCCAGACGCCTGGCGCAACTCACCCTATATCGAGAATTTGCGCGGCTGGGCACGCGGTGGCAACCAGACGGGTTCGCAGGTCATCGTCGCCATCGCCCAGCGCTTCATCGTGATTTTCCCGGACCGCGAACAGGATCTCGGCACCGTCAGCGACGACGAGACGGTCACCTTCACCATCACCCAGACCATCATCGGCCCGCGCACCGAAGCTCAGAAAGTGAAGATCGCGCCCTAGCGCTGCGTAATGCAGACGCTAGAACTATCAATAAAGTAAAGTTGGCACATGGATTGCTAGCTTGGTATAAAAATCATCAGAAGGGCACCATGGAAACCGTCACCCACAGCCTTACCCCCGCCACCGACGCCGCTCGCGCACTCACCGGCCGCAGCTGTGGTGATTGCGCACTGTGCTGCAAAATTCTGGATATCGTAGCACTCGAAAAACCCGCTGGCGAATGGTGCAAGCATTGTTCCACCCACAAAAAATGCGATCTCTATCCGAATCGACCGGCGAAGATTTGCGACACGTTCAACTGCGGCTACATCACGCAGCCCGGCATACCTGAATCATGGTTTCCCGGAAAATCACGGATGATCGTTACTACCAGCGCTGACGGACAGCATGTCTTTCTCATCGTCGACCCTGCCCGGCCGGATGCATGGCGCAAAGACCCATATTACCAGCATATCAAGCAATGGGCGCGCACCAATAACGGCACAGGCAAGCAGATCATCGTCTCCATCAATAAGCGCTACATCGTCGTCTTCCCTGACCGCGAAGTCGATCTTGGCACCGTCGGCGATGACGAGACCGTGAACTTCACCGTCACCCAAACCGCCATCGGCCCACGTACCGAAGCCCGCAAGGTGAAAATCGCCCAATAATGATTAGGTGTTACGCGCCGACAACCCATGCTTGATGGCGGTATTGAATTCCTTCACCGCCGCCGCGGGCCCCTCAGGGTGGCTCCACACCGCCGTGATCGCGGCAATGAAATCCGCCCCCTGCGCTACCAGCTCCCCGCAATTCTGCGGCGTCAACCCACCAATCGCGACCGATGGCACCGTCGTATAAGTCGACCACCACGGCAAGAGATCCGCTTTTGGCATGCCATACATCGCAAGCTTCTCAGGTGATTTCGATTGCGTCGGGTGATACGCCCCGAACGCGACATAATCCGCCCCCGCTTCGCCGGCTTCCATCGCCAGATGCCCCGAATCATGACAGCTGATACCGATTGCTACATGGTCACCAAGGATGCCCCGCGCAGCACCCAGTGGCATATCTTCTTGGCCGAGATGCACACCATCCACACCAAGTTCCTGCGCGATATCCACCCGGTCATTGAGAATAAACGCCACCCCATGCGCATGCACGATAGGCTTCAGCACCTTCACCGCTTCGCGGATTTCGTCGTCACTCGCATCCTTCATGCGCAACTGGAACGCACCTACATCTCCCGCACCCAGCGCCGCCTCTAGCTCCGTCGCAAAAGCAGGCAGCGAAAACTTGCCCGGCGAAATCAGATAAAGGCGGCAGAGGTAGGGTTCAGCAGCCATTACTTCGCAGCTTTGTAAATTCCAACAAT
The DNA here is from genome assembly GCA_049317085.1 of Rickettsiales bacterium. Lineage (GTDB taxonomy): Bacteria > Pseudomonadota > Alphaproteobacteria > Rickettsiales > UBA3002 > QFOX01. The sequence continues at coordinate 5,665 of JBMOIY010000020.1, forward strand.
GTCACTGAGCAAACCAAGCGCTTCATCGCGCGGACGCTGGAATGCATTGCGACCCATGATGGAGCCATCCGCCCCACCCGCCGCAATGCTGCGCACTTCCTCGAGCACCTCGGCAGATGATTTCGCACCACCGCCCGAGAAGATGACCAACCGGCGACCACCAAAGGTCGTCTGCTTAATATGCGCAATGCGCTCAGCCAGCGTACCGATCGCGATCTTCTCTTTCTCGTAGACCTTCTTTGCTTCTGCCTGCTCAATAAACGCCGTCGGCGGCTTCACCTTGATGATATGTGCCCCCATCAACGCAGCGATATGCGCCGCATAGGCCGTCACATCCACTGCCGTCTCGCCATCTTTCGAAAGGCCTGCACCGCGCGGATAACTCCAGATGACCACCGCCATCCCGAGTGCTTTTGCTTCCGCCGCCATCTCACGAATCTCTTCCAGCTGGTCATAGGTCTGGTGACCACCCGGATAAATGGTGAACCCAATCGCCGAGCAGCCGAGCCGCAACGCATCTTCGACTGTCGCAGTGACTGCCTGATCGGGCGCACAATCCTTCGGCGCCACCGAGTTATTGCTGTTCACTTTCAGGATGAGTGGAATCGCCCCCGCGAACGTATCCGCACCCGCTTCCAACATGCCAAGCGGGGCCGCGTAAGCGTTCAGCCCGGCATCAATCGCCAGTTTGAAATGATAATGCGGGTCATACGCCGCCGGGTTCACCGCAAAGCTGCGCGCGGGTCCGTGCTCGAACCCCTGGTCCACCGGTAAAATCACCATCTTGCCCGAACCGCCGAGTTTCCCCGTCATCAGCATCCGCGCGAGGTTACCCTTGGTGCCGGGATTATCCGACTCATACCAGCTGAGTATTTCCTTTACTTTGCGCGTCAATGCCATTGTGTCCTCGTATTAAACTGATTTCGAAACGTAGTGGATGAGTAATGCGATGGATATGATGCCAATTACCGCAAATGTCGAGACCATTCCGCATGTTCTCCAGATGGGCCAATGCAACAGCCGTTCGCCCTCATACCGCTCATGCACAAGTAAACTGTAGGCATGCGCCAGCCGCCCCGTAACATACCAGCCACCCAGCACATGTACCGCCCAAACGCCCATTCCCTGATATTCCGCCAAGCCCAGCAACACGAGGAACAGCGGCGTGTATTCCGCAAAATTCCCCTGCGCCCGCACCCGCCGCAGTAACTGGAATTCCCCATCGCCCAACGCCGAGCCGTGCCGGTAACGCCCACGCACCACATGCAACGAAAGCGCGACCATCATCAATCCAAGCAGCCCTGCATACAACATGATTGCCATCATTTACCTCACCAGTTCCGCGTTACATTTCTCGGCCATCTGCCGCAACTCCTGCCACTGCTTCTCACTACAATCGCATCGCACCCGCCGAATCCCAAGCCTCAATGCATCATGGGCTATCGCCGCATCGTCTCCGCAAGACAGCGTGAATGCAAACTCCACATCCGGAAATTCAGCATTCAGTTGCTTTAATAGCGCGAGATAGTAGTTCACCCCCGCATGGCAACCGGCGTACGGCGGCGATTCCAGCACCCGCTCACCCATGGAAAGCGCTGCCCGCGCCGCCTCAAGCCCGCTGACGAGTGCCATCAGCCTGTGCCATCAACGCCGCGATACCCGGCAATTCCTTGCCCTCCAGCCATTCGAGGAACGCGCCCCCCGCCGTCGAGAGATAACTCAACTCAGCGGAAAGCCCTGCATGCGCCAGCGCCGCGACCGTATCGCCACCGCCCGCCATGCTATGCAGCGTGCCCGCGCGCGATGCCGCAGCCACCATCCGCGCGATCTGTACCGTCGTCGCATCGAACGGCGACGTCTCGAACGCACCCACCGGCCCGTTCCACACCAGCGTTTTGCTGGCATTAATGACTTCCTGTAGCTGAAGCAAACTGCGCGGCCCCACATCCAGCATCATCCCATCCACGGGAATATCTTTTACATCGCACACGATCGACGCCGCATGCGCCTTGAATTTCTTCGTCACCACTGCATCCACGGGCAGCACAATGCGGCAATTGGCACTCTCCGCCTTCGCCATGATTTCGCGCGCCGTCTTCGCCATATCCGCCTCACACAGCGACGCGCCGACCGAAATCCCTTGCGCATGCAGGAACGTATTGGCCATCGCCCCGCCGATCACGAGGTTGTCGACTTTTGCAAGCAGGTTACTCAGCAGATCCAGTTTCGTTGAAACTTTCGAGCCACCCACAATCGCCGTCAGCGGCCGCGCAGGGTCCGCCAGCACCCGCGTCAACGCCGTCACTTCCTCTTCCATCAACCGCCCAGCGGCCGAAGGCAGATACGGGTTGATGCCCACAATCGATGCATGCGCCCGGTGCGAGCAGGAGAACGCATCATTCACGAACACATCCGCGAGTGCCGCCATTGCCTTGCCGAAGGCGGGATCATTCCCCTCCTCCTCCGCATGGAAACGCAGATTCTCCATCAAGATCACATCGCCCGGCTCCGCACCCTCGACCGCGAGCTTGGCCGCACTCCCGACGCAATCCGGCGCGAATTTCACGGGCCTATCCCACAAGGCAGCCGATAATGCGTCGACGAGCGGCGCTAGTGACTGCCCGGGGTCGAACCCCTTCGGCCGCCCGAGATGCGACAGGATCACCACCTTCGCATGTCGCTCCATAAGATATTGTAAGGTTGGAACAATCCGGTTTATACGTGTCGCATCCGTCACGCGCCCGGCCTGCATCGGCACGTTCAAATCTACCCGCACCAGCACCGTTTTGCCAGTCACGTCGAGTGTCCCAAGTGTAGGAAGAGCCATCTTCATCAAAACTTCACAAAATTGTTCTACAGTAGAATGCTCAGGTGAAGTAGCCTAGCTCCCAGAGTGAATCAAGGAAACAATACGTTCTACAAAACCATAATCCGCTATAGGGAAATCCCATGAGTAAGAACGATAAGCCAGTCAGACGACCCTACATCGAACACTCCAAAGGACTGAAGCTACCCGAAAGCATTGAAGAACGCAGGGCGAAGTTACGGGGACGGAGAGAAAGCCGGTCCATTGAACACAACGCTCACATCAACGAAGCAATGCATCAATTGCTTTCTAAATTTTCAACCCCTTATATAGACCAAACTGAACAAACGATTGCGGATTTCTTCAAGCAATGTCAGGAATCTGGAGCAGACAGTGAGCAGTTAAAATCCAGCGCCGAGAGCTTAGCGGATATCCTACTGAACCACTCCAACTCAGTCATGCATGAAGAAAGCGCAGTTCCCGCTCAGGCACAGCGCAAAACGTTGATTCTCGGGCAGATCCTGTTTAAATATGCCAAACCTCTGGCGCAATCAGCCACACCGGGTGAAGCCAAGAATCGACTGGGTCTGTTCAACGAAAAGATCAATAAATTTCACATCGCACTACAAGGTAGAGTACGCGATTAAATCTTCCCCACCTTGCGCACCAGATCCAGCATCCGGCAGCTGAAGCCCCACTCATTGTCGTACCAGCTCGATACCCGCACCAGATTGCCGCCGATGACTTTGGTATCCAGCAGATTGACAATGGAGCTGCCATTATCATGGCGGAAATCGATCGAAACCAACGGCTCCTCATTCACCTTCAGCACATTTGCCAGCATCTTCCCCGAAGCAGCTTTGAGCGCCGCATTCACCTCATCAATGCTCGTCGATTTCTTGGTGACGACATTCAGATCCACCAGCGACACGTTCGCCACCGGCACGCGGATGGAGACGCCATCCAGCTTGCCCGCCAACTGCGGTAGCACGAGGCCGATCGCCTTCGCCGCCCCCGTCTTGCTCGGCACCATCGACAGCGCTGCCGCGCGCGCGCGCTGCTTATCCTTATGCGTGCCATCGACAAGGTTCTGGTCACCCGTATAGGCATGCACTGTCGTCATGAACCCAGATTCAATGCCGAACTGATCGTCCAATATTTTCGCCAGCGGTGCCAATGCATTAGTGGTGCATGATCCGACCGAAAACACGGTATGTTCGCCTGTGAGTTCCGCACAATTCACGCCATAGACGAACGTCGGGCAATCATCCCCCGCCGGCGCTGAAATAAGAACTTTTTTTGCACCTTGTTTCAGGTGAACCGAGGCTGCATCTTTGCTGTTAAATGCACCCGTGCATTCCAACACAATATCAACACCCAGCTTCGCCCAATCAATCTTCGCCGGGTCGCGCTCATGGGTAATGGTGATCTTGCCCTTGCCCATATCGATGCCGCTATCATCGAACGTAATTTTATTCTGGAACCGCCCATGCACCGAATCATACTGCAGCAGATGCGCATGGTCCGCATTCACCGCCGACCCGTTCGCCGCCACCAGCTGGATGTCGTCATACCCCTCTTCAATGATCGCACGCGCCACGCAGCGCCCAATGCGGCCAAGCCCGTTAATCCCGATTTTAATCGCCATGATAACCTCTAAGCCGCGTTATAGCGGGTTATTTCGGCGCGTCAAATGGCGTTGCGCCAATAATCGCCGAAAGCGGCAATGGCCCATAAAGATGGGGGAAATCCCCCGCCCGCGCGCCTGAGGCGGAAGGTTCCCAGCTCAACGCCTCACCCAGCGCCTCGGCATCCACGCTCAACAACACCAGCCCGCGTTGCCCGCTGAAATATTTCCGCGCCGTCTCCGCCTGCTGCTCCGCCGTCGATAAATGCACATACCCATCCGCCATATCAATCGGCATCCCAGGAAACACGCCCGTGGCTTTGGTTTCTTCCCAGAGTGCACGTGTGCAGATTTTATAGATGAGCATAAATCCCCTGTTTTTCGTCATGCCAGCGAACGCTGGCATGACACATTCTAGGAAGCAGCAGTAACAATCGCCGCAGCAGTAATACCGAATTTCTCGTAGAGGATCTCCGCCGGTGCGCTGGCTCCGAAGGACTTCATGCCCACGAACGCGCCTTCATCCCCCAGCAACTTCTCCCAGCCCTGCTCAATGGCCGCTTCGCATGCCACGCGCTTCACCTTCTCGCCAAGTACTTGCTTGCGATACGCCGCCGTCTGCTGTGCAAACAACTCCATGCACGGCACCGAGACGACCCGCGTTGCTATACCTTTCGCCTCAAGCTGCACCTGCGCTTCAACGGCAAGCATCACTTCAGAACCGGTCGCGAGCAACACCACTTGTGGCTTGCCACCTTTTGCTTCCCGCAGAATATAGGCACCCTTAGCACACAGATTCTCCGCCACATACTCATTGCGCTGGTGCGGCAAAGCCTGACGCGTCAATGCAAGGATAGAGGGCGTCTTGGGTGAACCAACGGCTAACTGCCAGCATTCCATCGTCTCCGTCGCGTCGCACGGACGGAACACGTTGAGGTTCGGAATCGCCCGCAACACTGCGAGATGCTCGACAGGCTGGTGCGTTGGCCCGTCTTCGCCAAGGCCGATCGAATCATGCGTCATTACATAGATGACCCGTTGCTCCATCAGCGCACTAAGGCGGATCGACGGCCGGCAATAATCCGTGAACACGAGGAACGTGCCACCATACGGGATAAACCCGCCATGCAGCGCAATGCCATTCATCGCCGCCGCCATCGCATGCTCGCGCACACCGTAATATACGTAACGCCCGCCATAATGCTTGGCGTCGAACGCCGTCATCGCCTTGGTCTTTGTATTGTTCGAACCAGTCAAATCCGCCGAACCGCCAAGCAATTGCGGCAATTGCGGTACCAGAACCTCAAGCGCATTCTGCGAAGACACCCGCGTCGCTTCCTTGGGCTTCGCTTCAGCCAATTGCTTCTTGAATGCATCGACCGCTTTCACCCAGTCACTGCCAAGATCGCCATCCATACGTTTGCCGAAACCATCACGCTTGTCGGATGCAGCAAACCGCTTCTCCCACGCCGTATATTCCTTCGCGCGGCTTACCGCCGCTTCGCGCCAGCTATCGAGAATATCTGCCGGAACATGGAACGGCTCATGTGCCCAGCCGCGAGCATTGCGCGTACCGGTAATCTCTTCCGCACCCAGCGGCGAGCCATGACTCGAATTCTTGCCCGCCTTCGTCGGCGCACCTTTAGCGATCACCGTGCGGCACGCGATCAGGCTTGGCTTGTCGGATGTCTGCGCCGCTTTCAACGCTTTCGCTATTGCTGCTTCGTCATGCCCATCAATGGCCGTAGTGTTCCAACCCAGCGCCGCGAACCGCGCGCACTGGTCGTCACTCACGGTCATGCTCGTCGGTCCGTCGATGCAGATCAAATTATCATCCCACAGCACCACCAGCTTGTTGAGCTTGAGATGCCCAGCCAGCGACGCCGCTTCATGGCTGATGCCTTCCATCAGGCAGCCATCGCCCGCGATGACATAGGTCATATGGTTGACCAGCGCATCGCCGAACTCCGCATTCAGCGCCCGCTCCGCCATCGCAAACCCCACCGCGTTGCTGATACCCTGACCAAGCGGCCCGGTCGTCGTTTCGATACCCGACGCATGGCCATATTCCGGATGCCCCGCCGTCTTCGCACCCCATTGACGGAAGTTTTTGATCTCCTCGATCGTCATGTCCTCATAACCCGTGAGGTAGAGCAGCGAATAAAGCAGCATCGACCCATGCCCGGCGGAGAGAATAAACCGATCCCGATCCGGCCAATGCGGACGCTCCGGATCGTATCTCAGAAAGTCGCGGAACAGCACGGTGGCCACATCCGCCATACCCATTGGCATGCCTGGGTGACCGGACTTCGCTTTCTCGACAGCATCCATGGAAAGTGCGGCAATGGCGTTCGCCATCTCAGTGTGGGAAACGGGCTGGGACATGAGGGTTTTCATCGCTGGCTGGTTCATGGATTTTCCTTACACGCGCACAAACGCAGGTGCAAGGGTGATATGGAAGTTGTCATCCCGCCGCACACCGGGATCTCCCGAAACACTCTGCGCAGTCTATCAAGAGATCCCGGCACAAGGCCGGGATGACGGATTCATAAGTAGCTACCCATACCAACTCGAATCCGTCACTTATACACACCCGCAGCAGCAGCGTTGCAATCCGCAAAGCCCTGTGGTTACTTCACCCATGAAAACAGAACACTATCCAGCACCGCTCACGCAGTGAAATAGGATGAGGACAGCATGACAAGCAACGAAAAAGTCTCATTAAACGAAGCGATCAGTGCGATGGAGCGTGCCTATGCCCGCCTCGAAGCAGCAACCGATATCGCCGTGCATGCCCGCGAGCAATCCGCCGCCGACCGCGAAGCCGCGCAGCAGGAGATCAGCCTCTCATGGCAGGCCCACTCCTCACAGCTAGAGACCTCACTCGCCCAAGCCACCTCCGAGAATGAATTCCTCAAACAGGATAATCTGCGCTTGAGCAACCAGCTGCAGCAACTGCAGAAGGACTACCTTGAATTACAAACCACCGCAGGCACGGTCGCCTCCCGCCTCGACAGCACCGTCCGCCAACTCGATCTTATCCTGGAGCATTGATATGTCGAAGACCGTCATCGCCACCGTCTATGGAAAAGAATATATGCTCGCCTGCGATGCGGGTCAGGAGCAGCATCTCTACAGCCTCGTGCAGGAAGTGAACGCACGCACCCAGCAACTCGAGAAAGCCGTCGGCAAATTGCCCGAGCCCTTGATGCTGCTCTACACCACCCTCATGGTCGCCGACGAACTGCACGACACCCAGCGCGAACTCACCCGCAACCGCGACGAACTCGCCCATACCCGCCAGCAAATGAACGAAGCCGGGGATGATGCCCGGTTGGCCGCCCTAGAAGAAGAAGTGGCCGAAAGCCTGAACGCTATCGCCACCCGCATCGAAGGTTTAGCTGATAAATTAAGCGCGTAGCGCCTCACAACCCTTGCATATGCAGGGTTTTTGTCCTAGATTGGTTAGGAATGGTTCTGCCGGGCAGGTGCAGGTTATGCATTACTCCGGACCGACTATCTCTTATGGGGAGCTGTCCCTGTCATGGACCCTTGGTCTGCGGTATACGGCGCCCACCTGTTCAAACGGGTCACGAGAGAATCACCAACCCACGGCATCGGTGGTTCCATTCATCTACCCTATAAAAAGCTGAATTTGCTGGAAATTGCAGCTTAGCACCTTTTTTCTCCAAAAATCGTCAACCTTGTCATCAAGCCGTCACAATGAACGGCTAGACTGGTGCTCTCAGAACCAAAAAGACCATGAAGGATGTACCGTGAAGAGCAAAGACAAACTGGCCGACAACAGGGCTCAAATCAAAGCCAAGGCCGAGAACGCCTACGCCCCGAAGATTGCTAAAAAAGGAAGAGCGCCACGTGCTGGTTCCGCAAAGGACACATGGCTGAAGCGTACCGACCCAGATGCCTATGAAGAGAAACGCAAAGCACGCCAGGAAGCAATGGAAGCGCTCGAAGCAGAAACAGCACCTGAACCCGTGATTGCATCTGCCCCCGATTCCAGCCTTGATGATTTGAAAGCAGAAGAAGCACGGCTCACCGCACGCACTGCATGGCTTAACCAGCAGCTACATATAAGTGAACAGGCTGCTTGTGAACAACCTGCAATCGTCGCCCAGCCTGATGAGCCCAAATCGCCTACACCGATCCTGAGCGCGACCGAAGAAGCTCTGGCCAAGCGCGACAAGCGTGTCAGCAACCTGACCACGACCATTGCCAGACTGGAAGCCGCCATCGCGCACCTTGAGGAGCCGGTTAAAAAGCCAGAAGAGCAACACAATGAAGAGCAAAGCAACGTTGTCCAATTAGAAGTAAAGAAAGAAACTCCAAAAGACCCGATACGCGACAAAGAAATCAGAAAGAAAAAATACGATCTCGACCTTGCAAAACGCCGCCTTGAGGACACGCTCAACCCCAAAGCAAAACAGCTGCGCGACATCGAAAAACTGCGCACGCGCATCGCGACCACCGAAGAGCGGCTCTTGAAAACGCCGCCTACTACAGCTTCCGAAGCAACGAAAGCAGAGCGTGGCATGCGGGAACTGCGTCAGCATTTAAAAGAGCTTGAGCGCGAACTGATGAACGACCCGGTTGGCCAGCCAGAACCAAACGCCGCTGCCGAACCAGCCAAACCTGCGCATCCAAAACCAAGTCGCCTTGAACGGATGACGGAACGTTACGAAGAAGAACAAAGCAGATTCGAAGCAGCGAAGCTAAAATTCGAACATGCATCACGGGAAAAACTGCCAACCGCCAAATTACTGCTTATCAACGCGAAGGCCCAGGAAGCCCGCGCAAAAGACGCACAGGATCGGCTCGAAAAACAGCGCAAGACTGAAGCCACCCAAGCCGCCCGCAAAGCGGAGAAACTGGCAGCCAAATTACTTCAGGAGCAACAGCCAGCGCCGATGAAAGCGCCCGTATTAAAACTAAAACATCGCAGGCTCGAAAGGCAGCATCGCAGGGTAAGCGAGGAGCTGCGTGAAGCTCAGATTGAAATAGAACGCCAGCAGCAAGCGCAAGAAGAGGAAAGGCAACTGCAGCAAGGACGCCCCGAAGAGCACGCCTCTGCAGGCATGTCGCCGCATGATGGCCGCATATCTGCTAGCCAGGGTGGGTGGGCCAGTAGAACACACCGCACGTCGCCCGACTACCCTCCTGTCGTGTGGCCTGACGAAGACCGCGGTTACAACGGCCGCGGCTAACACCGGTTGCACTCCCTAAAAATCCCTGCATACTGGCGCGAGATGAACCATCGTGAGCAACGTAACTTCGCCACCGAAAAACGCAAACTGCGTGAAGCCATGCTCACGCGCCGTCGGGCATTGCCGCACGCGGCGATGCTCAGCGCCAGTACATCTGTCGCGCGGCATTTTGCCGACCACCCTATCCTCGCCTTCGCACCTTCCTTTGCGGGCTACCGCGCCATGCGTGGTGAACTGGACGTGATGGAGATATTCACCCAGATGGCCCGTTTCGAGAAACGGACCGCCCTGCCCTGCACCACGCCGGACAAAGCGCTTATCTATCGCGAGTGGAAGATCGGAGACGCCCTCACCCGCCACGAGCTCGGCATGGAAGAACCAACCGGCACCGCGCCAGTCATGGTCCCCGCCGTGATCCTCACCCCGCTGCTCGCGTTCGACGGCGAAGGCTACCGCCTCGGCTATGGCGGCGGCTATTATGACCGCACCATGGAAGCCTTGCGCGCACTGCCCGAGCCGCCGTTATTTATCGGTGTCGGCTTCAGCATGCAGGAGATAGACCAGGTGCCGACCGACGAACATGACGCGCCCATGGACGGTATCCTCACCGAACTCGGCGTCAGCATGTTCTAGGCAATGCAACATCCAATTTGCACCTTTAAGTAAAATCAGTCACTTATAAGCATTTCCGCTGTCTATATGTCGCATGTTGTTGGATGGTATTTGCCTGTAGTAAGCCACAATCAGCACGCGCAGCGCATCACCGGGAAGTAGCTACGGCCCTGAGCTATTTAACTTCCCTTGCTAACCGCTAACTGCTAACCGCTAACCGCATGAAACTCCTGTTCTGTGGTGATGTGGTCGGACGCAGCGGACGCGATGCGGTGAAACGCTTCGTGCCGAAACTACGCGCCGAGCACAAGCTGGATGCTGTCATCGTCAATGTAGACAATGCCGCGGGAGGCTTCGGCGTAAGCAGCGAAACCTTGCGCGATTTTAAGGGTCACACCATCGACGTGCTGACCGGCGGCGACCATGTGTTCGACCAGAAGGACGCCCCGTCCCTCCTCGGTAACGAAGCCTGGCTGCTACGCCCGCATAATTTCCCGCCTTCGGTTCCAGGTTCGGGCTGCAAATTGTTCACCCTGGGCAATGGTAAAAAACTGTTAGTGCTTCATCTGCTCGGCCAGGTCTTCCACCGCGAATATCTCGACAGCCCCTTCACCTGCGCCGACGCCGCCCTCGCCCCCTACAAACTCGGCGCCAATGTGGATATAATCCTCGTCGATATGCACGCCGAAGCCACCAGTGAAAAACAAGCTATGGGCCATTATCTCGACGGCCGCGTCAGCGCTGTCGTCGGCTCGCACACGCATGTACCTACTGCCGATGCCCGCATCCTCCCCAAAGGCACGGCCTACCAGACCGATTGCGGGATGTGCGGGGATTATAATTCCATCATCGGATTTGAACCCACTGGCCCGATGCAGAATTTCCTGCAGAAATACCGCAAGCTGCGCATGGAACCCGCCAGCGGCAGCGGCACCTTGGCAGGTGCGATCATCGAAACAGGCGACAACGGCCTCGCGACATCCATCACGCCGATTCAATTGCTGGATAAGTAAAGAGTTTAAAGAAACACTACTCGGCGTTCTCTTCAATTTTCTTGCTCTTCCGCGTGCGCATTGGCTTTTCGCTTGGTGCGCGCGCTTTATCGAGGCGTGCACCTTGTGCATCCCACACATAGGTATTGACGATGGTCTTCGTGCCGGTGGTCACGATGTCGCCATTAGGTAACTGCAACACGTCGAACCCTTCTTTCAGCGCTTCATTGATGACCGCGGAAGAATGACGCAGATAATCCGGGTTCGCCATCAATTCCGCCAGCATGTTCTCCTCGACATCCGCATGCGTGCGTGCATCGCGGGTGACATTCAAGGAATTGAATATCTTGTTCTTGTACGTCATAGCTCGAACCTTCTTTTTATCACTCTTCACGCGATCGCTGGAAGAGTGAACTCCGTTAAATCAAAAACATCCATTCGGTTGTTTTTTCTCACCGGTTGTGCCGCTTGGGTCACATTAATTAATCAATGTTAATGGCTGTAGCATATTTCTTGGCAACTACAATCCATGGTAGGCAAATGTAACAAAACCTTCATAAATCATAAATAGGGTGTTGGGAAGGTATTACAACCATCGGTGGATAATACAAAAAAGAGGCCCGAATACTTACGTACCCGGGCCCAAGAAGGAGCTAGACGACTTGACATTGGAAGGTAACAACGGGCGAGTCGTCAATGCCCGTCGCTACCTATGCGGTTAGATCTGGTTGAGCTCCTGCAGGAGTTCATCCGTCGTTTTGATCACTTTGGTGTTGGCCTGGTAGGAGCGCTGGGCAACGATGATGTCGGTCAGCTGCTCCGCAAGGTCGACGTTCGATTGCTCGAGCGCCGCAGCCACAATGCTACCCGTGCCATTGCTGCCCGCCTCACGCAGGTTCACCTCACCGGATGACCGGTTCTGGGTGAACACGTTGCCAGAAAGCGCATCGAGCCCATCAGGGTTCGCAAAGCTCGCAAGCGGCAATTTGAACAATGCCTGCGTCTGGCCGTTGGAGTAGCTGGCCGTCACGATGCCATCCTTATCGATGGCAACGCTGACCAGCTGACCGACCGGCGCACCGTTTTGGTTGGCGAAGTTCACGTTATAGGCCGAATCGAACTGGCTGAGACCGTCCGACAGACCAATGGTGGTCGCACCTGTCGTCCCGAACGGCGAACCCGCCGTACCGAGATTGAGCGTCACTGCCGACGGGCTCGAACCGTTGGTCCAGGTGATGCTAAGCGGCGTGCTCAGCGAAGCAGATACGTTATTCAACGTCCCGTCCCCATTGAAGTTGACTGTTCCCGTAGCGATCTGCCCGTTGACCAGCGGGGTGCTGACATCCGAAGCCGGAATCGCATGCACTTCGACCGCCCACGAGTTCTGCGCGATTTTGATGTAGCTAAAGCGCACATCATGGCCGCTGCCCAGGTTATCGTAGATACGCACGTTACGGCTGAACTGCGCGGTGATTTCACCAGACGCCATGTTATCGCCCACCGCACCGCTTGGATCATATTGTGGTCCAAGAAGACCGGTCGCCGCAATAGTACTGGGCACGACGCTATTGAGCGAAGCCGTGCCCGCAATGTTGAAATGCGCCAGCGGGCTGCCTTGGTTCGACACGCCGGCGATCGAGGCCGAAGCAGCCACACCAGTAACAACGGCACCACCGGCTACTACGATCGACTGCGTTATGGGAACGTCGATCGTATAGGTCGCGCCACCCACACTGGAGACCACGAATGGCCCACCGTTAGGAAACCCTCCCGGCAAACCACCGATACCGCCTGTAAGACCCGAGATATAGACGCTGTTACCGTTGGCAAGTCCAGCAGGCGGAACCGCAGCAATGACGACTTGCACAATCACTGGCGTGGCAGGCGTACCCAGATAGGTACCACCCGGTACCGTCACCGTCGTACCTGCCGGAATCGGGCTAGAATAAGGGCTATCGGTGAAGCTGATCGTGCTCAGCGGATCATCCACACGGATATTCAGCGTTGAGTTCGATAGCGGATTATTCACCGTCGCGCTCACCCCTTGGTCGGCCGTCACCAGGTTGGCAAGGCCTTGCAAGCTGGCATACCGTGCCGTCGAGGTTTGCGTTATGTTAGCAAGACCAAGCTCAGCGATCCAGTCAATGCCATGCAGCGTTGCTGTACCGGTTGCATCGCCATTGGCGAAGGTTATGGCTTGGCGTGCATCCTCAGCCGCAACGACAAGGCGTCCGCTCACCACCCGCGCAGTCAACCCGTTTATCGCATTGATAGCCGTCGCCAGCGTGTTGAGGCTGTTGAACTGGCCACTAAGCGTGTTCGGCGCACTGGCAGCGTACCTAAAGGTTTGCGCACCCGCAGTCGCCGTCGTAATAGTGAACGTCAGCGATGCTGGTGTGTAGGTAGCCGAACTGGTCAAGTTGAAGAAGGGCCCGTTCGCACTAATCGCATCAAGCACGTTGCCTTGGAACTGGCGAATATCTTCCAGACGGCCCGCTGCGAATGCAGGGTTGCTACCGACGAGCTGACCATGTGCGGTGTTGACGGTGATCTGGTAGCGGTTCGCGTCGATACGGGTAACCGTATGTGTGCCGTTAATTTGGCCCGCCGGTGTAAGACCCAACGCACCAAAGCCCGACAAGGTTACCGTATCACCACTGATCAACCCATGGTTCGGCGAAGTGATGATGAAGCTCGAACCCGCTGCATATTCCACGTCGGTTGCAGCACCGAGTACATAGATCGGCGTATTGTTCAGGTTCGAATCACCATAGTTGTTAGCACCGCCCAGCGTAGAAACGCTGCGGCCGACCGTGAAGCCACCATATTCATAGGTCAGGTTGTTGCCATTGCCCGTCGAGACCAGGAACGTATCACCACGGCGCACCGAATCCGCAGGTGCAAGCCCGAACTCGGAACCGACCTGAATCTGATCAGCCGCAAGGTTCTGGTTGGCAGGATTATTAGTATCAGGGGTCAGCAGCCCCGACGCACCCGGATAGATGACTTCACTCGACTTTAGGTTCGCACCCAGCGCGATGGTTGAGGTGCCTTGGGCAACACCGGACGCGGATTCCACGTTCACTGCTTCGAGCGAATCGAAGTTCGACGACGACGTGGTGTTCAGGTTACCCACTTCACCCGGCAGTCGGCCATCGCGGTCCAGCGGCCAGCCCTGCAGATAGAACCCGTTGGAGTTGACAAAGTTGCCGAGCGAATCCGGCGTGAAATTCCCGGCGCGGGAATAGAGCGGGGTCGCCGCCGTACCACCAACGCTGCGGTCAGGTATGCTCGAAACAACGAAGAACCCGCCACCTGAGATGGCAAGGTCGGTCGGCGATTCCGAGGAAGCAAGCAGACCCTGTTTTGAAATATCAAGGCGTGTCCCGGCGCGCACACCACCTGTCTGGTAGGAAACGGCGCTGCTCGTGTTCACCACCAGCGAGGAGAAGGTTGCCGTCGCTTGCTTATACCCGATCGTATTCACGTTCGCGATGTTGTCGGAGATTGTACCAATCTTGCTCGACTGGGCCTTAAGGCCCGAAACACCACCGAATAATGCGCCGTATAAACTCATAATTTCCTCCTGTAGTCTTAGCTATCTGTTGCCGCCTGTTGCGGGATTTTGATTTACTGAATTCTACTATGCGAAACTCATGCCAACTTACCCGCGACCTAGCTGGACCCACCCGTCGTGGTGTCCACACTCGTCCCCGTATCCGCCAACTGCGCCCGCGTTGGGGTGCGCACAGCCAGCACATTATTGAAGTTAACCTTCACATTGCCCGAAGTAAGCAGCGCGTTGCCAAGCGAGTCGGTTTCGACACCGGCGACCAGCGTCACCGAGCGCGTTTCGACTTTCATTGTTTTGCCTGCTGCATCCACCGCCTCAACGCCGATGGTGAAAATACCATCCGCTTCTTGTTTGCCGGTAATGCTGTTGACACCGTCCCATATCACCAGATTGCGGCCAGAATCGGTCGTCCCCTTGCCGGTAAAGACTGTCTGCCCAAGCGAATTTTTGATGGTGATGTTGGAAGTTTGTGCTGTCGCCGGCAGAATGTAACTGAACGCACCTTGCCCGCCGATGAGCTGGCTGGTGTTGCCCGCCGTCTCGACTTCCTTGCCGATATAGCTGACCGCAGTCGAGGTGGCAGAACCCTTGTTCGCCGCGATAAGTTTCTCAAGGTTCGCGTTGGTGGTCACCTGCTGCTGCACACCGGAATACTGAGCGATCTGCGCGGTAAATTGTGCCGTATCCATCGACGAGGTGGGGTCTTGATTCTTCAATTGCGTCGTCAGCATCGTCAAGAAGAAGTTCACGTCGCTCGACAGCTGGTTCAGCGAGGCGGTCGCCGAGGTCTTCGAGGTTGTCGCATCCTTCGCAGCTACATCGCGCGCGGCGACGAATGCATCGTTAATAGCCTGGGTAGAGGCAGTACTGGTTGCCATGATCGTTCTCCTTACGCGCTGATATCCACGCCCTCGCGGACGTTGAAGAGGTAATTTCGTGTGGTCGCATCCATTGCGATGCTGCCGGTCACACCGGCAATACCGTTGGTGGAAGCATTATTGGCATCCTGCTGTGCACCGCCCTGCCCCTGACCTTGACCAAGATCGGACTGCAACTGTTGGCCTTGCGGCTGCTGGCGCAAATTGAATTGCATGCTACCCGTATCTGCCTTGATGCCCGCTTCCTGTAACGAACGCTCTAGCATACGCGCATCGCGGCTGAGGTTATCGAATGTCTCGGCCTTATCGACCATAAAGCTGATCTGCGTATGCCCGTCCCGGCCGGTCGACATGCTTACCTCCACGCGGCCCAGATCCTTCGGATCGAGCTGGATGGTCATATGCTCGATACCATCCTTTGATGCCTGGCTGATGGCCACATGCACTTGGTCCGTCACCGGCGCATGGTTAAGATAGCCATGGGTCTGCAAGATACTCACTGGCTGCGCCGCGCTCATCGACTGCGTATGCGTGAAGCCACTGGCATGTGACGGGTTCATGATCGACGTCACCGAATGATCGCCTTTGTCATGCATCAACGCCCCGGCATCGACTGGTTTCGTACCCTCGCTCACGGCTGCTGCCATCGCCTGGAACGTACCGTTCGCAGCTTCATTGCGCGCTAACGCACCATGATTCATTTTCGGCAATTCCACATCCGGCAACACCGGTGTATCGGTCTGTTTCAGCGAGGGAATCGCTGCATCGATATCACTGCGCACACGCATTAGCTGACTATCGCGCGCCGCGTCGTTGAGCGACTGAACCGGCACCACGATCTGAGACGCCAGGGGCTGCACCAGCGTGATGGTCGCATCCGCTACATCGACGCTTTCTTCTTCCGGCTCAATCTGCGTTGCTGCTGCCGACGCCTTATCTTTTCCATCGGCCCGAAACATCGCTGCCTGCAAGCTCTGCACGAGTGCGGATGCCTTCAGCGCCTCCTCTTCTGCGGCCACTACCGATGCATCAGTTTTCTTCAAGGCCAGTAATGCCGTGAGGCCTGCGATGGAAAGTTTCGCTTCTTTCACCGACACCGCCTGCAGCACCTGTGCAATGGTCTTCGGTTCTCCCGTACGCTGAATAGCCAGCAGCTGTTCTTTGATCTGCATTAATGCCTGAATGTCCGCCGCCGTCGTGCGCGGTTGCTCCAGCACCTTGTCAATGCGTTTGATAAGTTCGTGTGCATCTTCCGGCGCAATCATCTGCTCACGCAACTGAATCAGCTGCGCCAGCGCATCCGCTGCGTCCGAAGCCACCTCCTGCGCGCTCAAACCTGCACTCGAGCAACCGGGCAACTGAGTGCCACGGGTGAATTGCTGCGCCCCGTTCTGTCCGTCATACTGGGTGCCAGAATCACTCAGCAGCTGCGAGAATTGCTGACCTGTGCTGCTGCCCTCATCCGTTGCGGAAGCCGCAGTGCCTGCGTTGGCATTAGGTGCCGCTCCGGCACCCATGGCGAGTAATGCATTAACTCCGGCTGATTGCATGGCTTCCCTCATGACAAAATAATCTTGTCTTTAGAGAAGCAAGCACCATGCCAACTACAACGCAGCGCAATAGATTAACGCAACAAGGAAGATTAATACCTGAATATCAGGCGGATACCGTCATCGGATCCATCGGCGTCTGGGCAGGTTTTGCCGATTCTTCTGAAGGCGGGACTTCGCCACCCCGGTCGATTTTGTCCCACACGTCACGCATTTCTTTCAGTTCCGCGATGATGGCTTGGCATACGACCGGATCATTCGTACGATGCAGCGTGAACACCCGCATATCGATCGAGGCATAAAAATCGAACAACATCTTCGCCGACGGTCCGCCCGCATCGAAATCTAGGCAGGCCTGCAGACCGATGATAATATCGGAGGCCCGTGAAAGCTTGTTGTAGCGTGTTTCGAAATCCTTCTTCTCGATCGCATCGGCCGCCTGCTGCAGGAAGCGAATAGCCCCATCATACAGCATCACCACTTGGCGCGTTTTGTTCACCGTGTGGCTGGCGCGATTGTATGCCTTATAAGATCCGGCCTGTTGGCTCATGGTTTCACCTGAAAGAAGTGATTATTGTTAGTTATTATTAGCTGCGTTGGCCTGCGCGTCAAGCAATTGCAGGATACTGTTGGCCTTGCTAAGCGCAGCCTCAAGGCCGGCATACTGCTGCACCAGTTTCTCGCGATATTGCGTGATACGCGCATCAATGGTCGTAATCTGTTCCAGGTTGCGTTTTTTAGTATCAGCCAACGCATCCAGTTCAGTCTTTAACTTACCATCCGAATCGTTATTAAACCCGTCGATCAAATTATAGAACCGGTCGCCGAACCCCTGCGATAAGGTAACGTTCACCGTGGTATCCGCCGTGCTCGCAAATACATATTGCGACCCTTCGAACACCGTACCTGCCCTGCCTTTAAGGGTAATACCACCGCCGGAAATCGCGGTGGCGTCGAGGTCCACCATCGTTGTTGCTAAGGTGACCGCATCTGTATACGTCGCCTTATAGGTGCCGCCCGTCTGGTCGATAACGATGCTGAAGCCTGTGATGTTGAGGTTATTCGA
>JBMOIY010000021.1:0-23695 GCA_049317085.1 Rickettsiales bacterium
ATTGCCATAGCATAACGCTACATATATGTCATGCTATTTAGTTGCTTTGGTATGATGGATTCTGGCCGCCCGCAGGTACGTTCGTGCTTGCCCCCCCTCCTCCGCCCATCTTCATGTCCAACTTGCCTTGGGTGGACAGGTTGACGGAGGTGTTTGCGATGTCGTCGGCGATATGGTCGACCACCTTGGCGAATTGTCCGGCGACATAGACGAGGATGATGAAAGTCAGTATATCAACGATATTGATCGGGAACGGTTTACAATCCGTACGGCCAGCAAGCTGACAATCGAGCGGCCCTTTCCAGTCCGATTGACTGGCACTTGGAATTTTCTGGCCTTTTTGTACGAAGCGCCAGTTGGATAATTTGTTCGGTGTGCCCTGTGAGGACTTGTATTCCGTGTAGCATAACTCTGATCCGCCCATAAGGTTTACAGCGGAGTTGGAAAGCATGACGAGGAAGAAAGATAGGAAGGTGAAGAACAGAATCGGCTTCAGGGAAATCGAGACCATCATGTTTACCCAACCCATGAAGAGCTGGTTTGTCTTCTGGAATAGCATGAAAATGAAAAATACCGGGGCGACGCCAAGCAGAAGTGCGCGGATCATGTAGCTGAGTGCGTAGACCTTGAGGCCGTCAATCAGCAGTTTGACGAAGCCACCGAAGGTCAGCATCAGCAGCATGCCCATGGCCAAGCCATAAGATCCTCCATTGGTGATGGTGCCGATCATGGTAATGATCATCGAAGGACTGAGCATAAACTGGGCGATGCCGTCGATCGCGGTGAAGGGCTGTGCATTCCCGTACTGGTCGTAGCTCATCCGCTGACCTGTGCCGATCTCCATGACGGAACCGATCAACTGGTCGGTACCGTCGTTGAAGAACTGAATGACGTACTCGCTAAAGAAGGTCCATCCTCCGGGTGAGATAAGGGTTATGATGATGCCCATTTTTATCATGCGGATGAGAATCTGCCCAAAAGAGGCCTGCACAATCCCGATCATAAAGCCCACACCGAAGAATAAAACCATCAGGGTTAGCGCGGCAGCAACCGAGGTTTGGTAGGCGGGGCTGGTGGTGAATGCATAGAACAAATTTTCGGATGCAGCGTTGATTTTTTCCTTGATGACTTTCGTAATGCTACTGAGGATGCCAGGGGTGCCAGTATGGATCTTGGTCGCAAGGTTTGTAAAATCGGTACATGCCAGCTCACCATTGGCATTCTGGGCCTGCACCGGGGCGGCCGTGAAGACCAGCAATGCTACGCAAAGCGTTTGCAAAAGAGTTAGGAATTGCTGTTTCATGCGGTCCTCATTGTCTTCACCGTCGTGTACTGGTTGATTTAACAAATGTCGACATGCTGTTCGAGACAGCTTTCGGCGCGTTCCCCGGCATGGAACGCAGGAACCCTGCGCCGCCTGAGAATGAGGCGCCCCCCTTGCCTAGCGTTTCTTTTGCAGCCAGTTTCGCATCGCGGGCGGCGGTCGGCAGTTCGCCGCCCATAGTCGATATTTCCTGTGTCGCCCTCATGGCGATCGACTGACCTACAAAGGTGCGTATTAAATCCGGCAAGGTTTTCAAACCTTCATTGATCAGCCATGCAATAATGAATAGTGAGATCAATTCGGTAAAGGCTTTCTGGAACTCTTCTCTGGTGCCGCCAAACCCTCTGATCTTCGTGAGATCGAGGTTGGTGACCTGCGACGCCGCACCCGCATCGTTGGAGCCGGTCATGGTGCGGGTGATGAAGTTCTGGAGGAACGGGTTGCTATAGCGTTCTCTGTTTTCGGCGGCAGTGGGGGCGCCGGTCGGAGAACGCACATCATCTGGATCGCCCTGTATTTCGCGGTTGATGAGTTTTTTGTCCTGCAGCATCGCTTCCTTGACGTTATCATAATCGAATAACTTCTGGACGATCGAGTTCGGCGCGAATAGCACATCATCATAGAGCAGCAATGCAAACATGACGTAACACGTAATGATGACCGGTGTAAGGAAGGCGCCGAGGATGATGCGCCATACTTTTTCGAAATAGCTGGTGGTCACGTTAAGTAGCGCTAGGGGAAAAAAGATCGGCGCGATGACGAGCATGAAGCAGATCGTGAGGTATGAGCTAATGAAACCGACGACCGCACGCACCACGAGCAGCAGCACGGACACCAGCACGCCGAGCATGAGGAAAAAAATAGTTGCGCCCCATGTGCCGCTGAAGAAAAAGCCGCTGAGCAGTCCAAACAAGCTGGTGGCCAGCACCATATTGATCTTACCATCCTGCCCTAGTTCGTAGCCGAACAGCTTGCCCATGATACAATCCATCGTAGCCCATACCTGCGGTGTCTGCGCTCCTTTGTAGGCAGCAACATTACAGTTGATACCGGAATAATCGATGCTGCTAATGATGATTTCCTGCGATTGATTCATAATTCCGTAAACGGATTCGATCAGCATGCCGGGTCCGCCCGTGCCATCATAGGCAGCGACGTCGCCAAGATCATTGAGCACGATGGAGATGATGGCAATTTTGAATATAAGCAGGAAGCCTTGCTTATAGATATCAGGCTCATTCTGCAGCACGCGAACGCCGTAAATGCAGACAACGAGCAGCAGGAAACTATACATGATGGGCGCAATCAGTGCGACCATTTCGGCCGTAAAATTGATGGTCGCTTCCTGGATGGTGTAGACAAGGCAGGGCACGAGGGTGCCGATGATGGCACTTCCTGCCGCTTCCGGCACCTGTTGCGCGCAGCCGACTTGATTACCGCTTTGGTCCACGGTCTGGAGTTCCGCTTCGGACGGGCTTTTGGCGGGTTCGTCGTCGGGAGCTAACGTGACGGCAGTCTGGGCCTGAGCCTGCCAATGTGCCGGCGCCGGGCTGATGAGGAGTGCTATTGCCAGCACTGTATAGATTGCGAAGCTGCGCATCATCGGCGTACTCCGAGCGGTGCGGAGAGCTTATCGGTCATGCGCGACATGCGGCCTGAGAATCCTCCTGTGCCGCCGGCAATGGCGCCTAGATTTGGTGTCTGTGCGAAGTCACCCATCACATCCTGCGCAATCATCGGCACGACGGCGACAAGCCCTTTCAGGATAAAGACCACCATACAGGCGAAGAGGATGGATGCAGTTATCTCACGCGAGATCGCCTGGGCTGGCGTTGCAGTTCCCGAGGCGGCGACGGCCGGGTTGCGTGTCGCCGCCATTTGATTCCAGTCGATGCCATGCTTATATATTTGCACCGGATAGTTGGAAGCACATGCTTCCGCCCGATCAGCGGTATCTGGATTTTGTGGATCCTGGCTACATTGGTTGAACAATTGACCGCGGGCGCCCCCGTAGGCATCCCTTAGACCGGAAGGTCCGATTCCATTGCCTTTGTCACCTTTGACCAAGACAACCTGCTGATTGACCGGGACGATGATCTTGTTGGTGGTCAGGTAGCTGTTCAGGTCGAAATTGTTCTGGCGCGACGCGGTGCCTGCGATACGGTACATTACTGAGTAGTCGCCACTGAAAGCTGCCATATCGATTGCCGTCAGCGAGAAGACAACGAAGAGAAGTGAAATGATTGGCTGGATGGCGAATGAAATGAGCATCTTGGTCCATTTATCGAAGTATTGCTTCGTTTCCTTGAACAGGATGAGTGGGATGAAGAGTGGCGAGACGATGACCAGGAAGGTCACCCCCATATAGCCCCCGATATAGGTGAAGAAGGATCGGATGATGAGCGTAATGAAACCATAGATGAAGAAGAAGCCAACGATGGCAACGACGGCACCTAATATGGATGTCTGCATGCTGCTGAAGAGGAAATTGATCAGGCCGCGCGAAAGGGTGATATTCTCCTTGGTGGGGTCCGCGGCATCGAACTTCTGGTTGTAGGCGACGAGGCCAGTGCCTGTGCCACCTACTGCCGCGCTGGCCGCGTCGACCTTGATGCCGATGACGGTATCAAGCATGCAGTCTATGCCTAACCAAGGTGAATTGTAGGAAAGCTTGCCCATACCCGCACGCTGGGCAACCATATTCTGCACACATCCCGCTTGGGCGTAATCCGACCCGGTCATGCCCACAGGTCCGCTGGCCGGAGAATAACTAACGACCGCTGCTGCGGCATCATCCATCCCGATTGTAATCCATTTGAGCATCATTCCACTGTTGCTGACGAAGGACACAACGCAGGCGAGCTTGATGACCAATACCATGGTGTCGCGACCAACTTTTTCGACCATGCCGAAGCTGAGCGCGATGCCATAGACGATGATAGCGAGGGTCATCACCAAGGCAATACATATCCGAAGTACGGGTTCGATAGCACCGATGAATCTGGCGGCTCCCATATCGAGCGACTCGCGGATGCACACGGCGATGCGGTGGCTGACGCCGACATCATCACAGGTCGCCAGTGGGTTGATGGCAGCGGGCTGGGCAAATGCCGGCTCACAAAGCAGAGCGACGCCGATGGCGAGCATTGCCCACACAATCAAACGTCCACTTGCATGCAGATGCATCACAATCTCTTGACCCGTTCCGTAAAGAGAGGCAGCCATGCCTCTACGTTATCACCAACTTCGGTGCGTATCTGATCGAGGAGCGCCACTGTTTCGGCGCGGCCAGAGAGGACGCTGATGACATCCTCCAGCCCAGCGAGATCGATGCGCGCGACCACAACGTCTTTACCCTGCTTGACGAGGAAATAGCGGGTCGATGGGTCGGTGTTCTTCAGCAGGTTGAACTCGCGCTCCGACAACATGAAGGCTTTACGGTACGGCTCGGTTGCTTTCGGGTTGGGCAGGAATATCTGCGTCGCCGTCTGCTGGATGAGCGTGTCGGAGATGGAGCTGTTCACCGCATCTTCCACCGACTGGGTAGCGAAGATCACCATGCCGTTCAGCTTCCGCAACGTCTTCAGCCAGTCCTTAATTTTACCAGCGAAAATCTTGTTGTCGACCAGCGCCCATGCCTCATCGAGGACGATGATGGTCGGCGTGCCATCGAGCGACATCTGGATACGCTGGAAGAGGTAGAGCAGTACCGGCACGAGGCAGGCGCGGTTGTTGAGCACATCGCCCATCTCGAAACCAAAGACGCTGGCGCTGTGGAAATTCACTCGGTCTTCGACACTATCAAAGATTTGTGAGAAGCGACCACCGGAATGCCATTGGCGCAGACGCGAGGCCGGGCTGCCCTCGCCTTCCATACCAAAGAATGGAGCGATGTTACGCAGGACGCGGTCTTCCTTGCGCAATTTGTAAAGACCATCCATCGCGCGCTGGATGACTTCAACGTCGGTCGCAGAAATGGGCTCCTCGTTGACGCTGATGAGCGTCGAGAGCCATTCAATGATGAAGCTACGGTTCTCAAGCGTGTCGTCGAGCTGTAGGGGGTTGAAGTAGCATTTCTTACCGGGGTCGATATGGGTGTAAGTACCATCGATGGCGCGCACAAAAATTTCGGCACCGCGGTCCTTGTCGAACATGAACAGGCGGCAGTTGAATTTCATCGCCTGCGCGCAGAGGAAGTTCATCAACACCGTTTTACCCGCACCGGTCGGCCCGATGATGGTGGTATGGCCCACATCGCGCGCGTGGAAATTAAAGAAAAACGGCGTGCCAGAGGTCGTATCGAACACCGTGACCGCATCGCCCCAATGGTTGCCGGTGATTTTGCCGACAGGGTAGTTATGCATGGCAGCGAAGCCAGAGATGTTGAGCGTGTTGATCTTCGACTGGCGGCCGATGAATTCTGCGTTCGCAGGTAATTGCGCCCAGTAGCATTGCTCCAGAACAAGTTTCTCGCGTACCGGGTTGATTCCGACATTCACCAGTTCCGCGATGACCAGTGAAACGGCGGATTCAAGTGCATTCAGGTTATCCTCGATGCACAAGACGGTCAGGTGGTGCTTACCGAAGGCAATATGGCCGGACATGGTCATGTCGAGCGCATCCGAAATTTCACGCACCTGAGTGACGGCAAGATCATTCGAGTTGGCCATGCGACGCTGCTGCAACTGCATGGAGCCAAGGCTGACCTGGCGGTTCTCGAAGATATAGCTTTGTGCAACAATCAACTCGAATGGCATCTGCAGGAAGGCATCCATAATGCCTGCAGCGGTGGTCGGCGCATATTCCTTGATGCTGACGATGCCGGCGTAGCGCGTGCCGGTGGAGGAGCGGATCTCAATGGCGCGGCTGCCGAAATAGAGGCGATTTACCGGCAGGTAATGCGCGATGTTAATAGTCGGCACCAGCATCGGCTGGGAGGTGCCGCCATTGACAAGACGGCCCAGGAATTCGAGCGGCTCAGACAGTGGCCCGAATTCACTGAGTTCGGCGGTGAGGACGCGCGCACCGTAGTCGCGGAAGGTAGCGAGGACGCGGTAGACAGCCTCGCGCAACTCCTTGTGCATTTCCTGAAGCTGGGTTGAATCAGCATCCTTGTTGGTGCGCTGTTCGAATTTGTCCATCATGCTCTGGATTTTCGCGGCGCCCTTGGTGTCATCCTTACGCACAACAGTGATGTAGAGCTCGTTGATGTAGGTCGAGCGGGAATGATGCTTGTGGCGCCATTTATCATCGAGCAATTTGGCGAAACCGCTGGTTATTTTGCCTTCGGGATAGGCGCTCTGGCGCCGACGCACCATGTGGAACCACATGCTGAACGTACCTTCCGCCATCGACTTATAAAGCGAATTGCGGACCATTTTCTTCATGTCCACTACGTCATCATCCGCAGTCTCGAATGAGAAGCCTTCCAGCTTGATAATTTGTAGCAACTCGCGGTTCTTGGTGATGATAGTTTCCTTGTCCCAGTGATGCTCATACGGGATGAACATCTGCGCCGCGACCTCGCGCTTGGCGACACTGGCCTTGGATACTTGACGACGCTTAAGGGGCCTGAGAACCACACTCATGGCTAGAACACATCGTAGGAGTTGGTGAAGGAATGGTAGGCCCGGTTGAACGAGCGGAAGCCGTATTTCATGCGTAACATCCAGAGCTCCACCGCGCGGGGCTCTTTCATGCAAAGCAAATAACCAAAACCGTGAATGATAATGGCCAACAGGAAAACGAGGCCGGATTTACTATTAATGAACATAATCATGCAGGTCATGGCGTTGAGAACGAAATACATGTAGCTAACGCCTGCAATCATCGGCGGGCGGGCGAGACCTTGAAAAAGTGGATCCGCGGTTAAACGCCCATCAGCCATAAATGCCCCATATTAGTATATATATCAGTTTTTTACGTGCAGCACGCCGAACGCAAACCTAGAGAAAGAGTATACCGCCACCCTAGCAATTTACCAAGAATTTACTAAAATTGCGTAAAGATACTTACTTTATCTGGTGCGCCTGTGCAGAAATGCACTGGCAACTCATATGGGTTACAAACCCACCAGTGCCAAGGCGAAGTCATTTGCAGAAAATGGCTGTAGATCCTCTGCCCCTTCGCCCACACCGATGGCGTAGATGGGGAGCTTGAATTGCTCGGCAAGCGCTACAACGATGCCTGCTTTGGCGGTGCCGTCTAGCTTCGTCACCACGAGGCCGGTAACGCCCGCAGCCTCACGGAATGCCTTGACCTGCGCGAGGGCGTTCTGGCCGGTGGTAGCATCGAGCACCTGCAGTACAGCGTGCGGTGCTTCGGGCAGGAGTTTCTTGATGACCTTGGTGATCTTGGCAAGTTCGGCCATCAGGTTTTCCTTGGTGTGGAGGCGGCCTGCGGTGTCAATAAACACGAGATCTGCTTTTTCACGCAGCGCCTGTTCGAGGCCAGCATAGGCGACGGCAGCGGGATCGGCATTGTCGGCACCGCGGACAATGCTGCAGTTGGCTCGCTCGCTCCAGCGTTGAAGTTGCTCGACGGCGGCAGCGCGGAACGTGTCGGCGGCGATGACGGTGACGCGTTTGCCTTGTTTCGTAAGAGAATAGGCCAGTTTGCCGATAGTGGTGGTCTTACCGTTGCCGTTAACGCCGACGACGAGGATGATGGTGGGCGAGGCAATTTCCGTGTCGAGCGCTTTAGCATAGGGCTCGAGCCGTTTAGTGATAGCGGCGGCGAGGAGGTGTTTAATCTCGCGTTCCTCGATATCCTTGTCGACGCGTCCGATGGCTAGTTCAGCAATGATGGCGCTTGCAGTCGCAGCCCCCATATCGGCTAGAATGAGAGTTTCTTCCAACTCATCAAGCGTGGGTTGATCCAGCTTGCGCTTGACGAACACAGAGCCGATGGAATCGGTGGTTTTTCTTAAGCCGTCGGAAAGTTTTTTGAACCAGCTCATGGTTTAAATTTCTATCGTTCCTTCGAAGACGTAAGCGACGGGGCCGCTCATCAGCACATCACCGCCAGTGTTGGCGTCGGCTTTCAGCCACTCGACCATAAGCGAACCACCGGGAAGTTTCACTTCGCATTTCGCGTTCACAAGGCCACGGCGCACGCCAGCGACGACGGCGGCGCAGGCGCCGGTACCGCAGGCGAGTGTGATGCCGGTGCCGCGTTCCCATACTTGCATGGTAATGTGCGATTCATCGATGACCTGCACGGCGCTGACATTTACACGTTCGGGGAAGAGCGGGTGATGTTCGAGCTTCGCGCCCCACTCCGCCATTTTGATGTGGGCGAGGTCACGCACAAAGAAAATGGCGTGGGGGTTGCCCATATTGATGGCAGCAGGGTCCACCAGAAGCCCTTGTTCTAGGCCCAGATGCAGCGTATTGCGGCTTTCGGCGAGCGGGATTTCCTGCCAGTTGACGCGGGGGCCGCCCATGTTGACCTGCACGTCGCCATTGCTGGCACGTTTGCCGGTACGAACGCCTGCACCTGTATCAATCGTTGCTTCGGTGGTGCCTGCTTCGCGCATTAGGAAATCTGCGACGCAGCGGGTAGCGTTGCCACAGGTCGAGATCTCGGAGCCATCAGCATTAAAGATCTGCATGAAGGCTGGGGCGTTCTTGGAGGGTTTAAGGACCAGAAACTGATCGCAACCGATGCCAAAATGACGGTCGGCCAGGCGTTTCACGTCCAGCCCCGTGAGTGTGACCGGGTGTTTTCGGGCATCCAGCAGCACGAAATCGTTGCCGGTGCCATGCATCTTCAGGAAAGGGGTTTTGGTCGTCATTGTCACCTAATCTTCACACAAAATGGCCTATTTGGCGTATAGGTATCAAAACCTTCACCCGAATACAATCACCGCGACAGGGCTGCGCACATGGAGAACCGACCCGATTACCCGCCACAAAATAACCTGTCACTTCAACGCTTCCTGCGTGGGCTGAAGCAACCTGATGCGACATGGGTAAGCAAGGCCCCTTCCCCGGCCAATGATTTTGAAGCCTTCGATACTGTTTTTACGGAACAGCTTTCCTCGATCCGCATCCCAGTCTCGAAAAAGCTTTTCAACAAGCATATGATGCTCTCTGAATTCGAGGCACTTTCGGCCATCCAAAAGCTAGGTAAAGCTGCGCCTGCTCAACAAACGCAGATATTGAAGGATCTCGAAGCCGCAAAAGCACGTCATTACGATGCGCGTGGCAGACTAACCTTGCAACTAACTCAGGCACTCGAAGCCTTCGGGCAAATGGATGAGCCGGATTCAGAAACCGATTACCACCGCCAACTGTACCAGCAGATCCTGAGAACCATTGATGATATGGCCCGCGATGTTTGCCAGGGCAAGAATCCGACGCCGCCCCATGTAGCAACGCTCAGAATTCTGTTCTTCGCTGCTGGGGGAGTTGAATCTATGGAATCGCCTGAGATTAACCTTGTGACGAATAGCAACGCGGCTGAGGAGTTGGCGCAACGCATCGTCAATCAGGCGTATGAGGCGAAGCACCATATCGGCCTTGAAGCCGAAGCGCGTGCGCATGAAGCCAAGAGTAATTTCGACTCGGCATTCTTCAAGGTCGTTGCAAATAAAAAAATTCCTGTCGATGAAATAATCTGGCGGCGACATGTCGCGCTGAAGCATCACGAGGCGCTGCTCGCCGAGAATGAAGAAACACGCCAGCTTGCCAAACAGCAGACATTACCCACACGTAATGCCCATGGGAATTATCTTCTCTCCTACCTGTCGGCGGGACGTGCCTTCAATGACCTACTGACGAACGGGGGCGACCGCACCAATATGTTTTCACCGCGTTACAAAGCGATCATTATTGCGCAGGATCATTTAAGGGATGCCGTGTGGAAGGGCATGAATGTGCCCCAGCAGCAAGGCAGCATCTATCGTTTCATCAATGCGCTCGCGGAAACCCTCTACCAAAAAAGCGATGGCAATGCCGGTACTTATAATGTGGCTATCAACGAAGCGTCCGCACTTAATATTGCAAAGGATTTTGCGCTTGAAGCCCATCGCCTGAAGCAGAATCAAACCGTGCGACGTACCCGACCTTAGAACGGAATCTCGTCATCCAGTTCCGCTTCTGCGACGCGCGCACGTTGGGGAGCGCTGCTGCCACCATAGCTGGCGTTGCCGCTCTGACTGTAACTTTCGCCAGCGCTTTGACGGTCACGCGGGCCGTCGAGCATCGTTAAATTACCGTTGAAGTTCTGCAGTACCACTTCGGTAGAATACTGGTCCTGACCTTCCTTATTGGTCCATTTGCGGGTCTGAAGCTGCCCTTCAACATAAACCTTGCTGCCCTTCTTCAAATATTCTTTCGCAACGCGCACTAGGCCTTCGTTGAAGATGACGACGCGGTGCCATTCGGTTTTCTCTTTACGTTCGCCGGTGGATTTATCTTTCCAGCTTTCGGAGGTGGCGATGGTGAGGTTGCAGATCTCGCTGCCATTCTGCATGGCGCGCACCTCAGGGTCCTTGCCCAGATTACCGACGAGGATTACCTTGTTGATCGAACCAGCCATGACACACTCCATTATGTTTTTTTCATTTCTAGCCTGACAGCATACGGCGCTTACCCCTGATTGCAACAGGCTTCGCGGAAAGATTCACATCCTATTTACGGCTTAAGGTTGTATTTGTGCTGTTAGGTGCATGCCACTTGACTAGTCGTGTCAACCGCCCATATAGACGTTCTCCCCCAAATCCTAACCTCGGGCGGTAAGACGCTCCTAGAAGGTATCATGACGCAAGAATATATCTCTATCCGCGGTGCGAAACAGCATAACCTAAAGAATGTCGATCTCGACCTGCCGAAGAATAAGCTGGTGGTCATCACCGGATTGTCCGGTTCTGGCAAATCGTCGCTTGCGTTCGACACGTTGTATGCCGAGGGCCAGCGCCGGTATGTGGAGAGCCTGAGTGCCTATGCGCGCCAGTTCCTGAACATCCATGACAAGCCGGATGTGGAGAGCATCGATGGGTTGTCGCCCGCGATTGCCATCGATCAAAAAACGACGAGCCGCAACCCGCGCTCAACGGTCGGCACCGTGACTGAAATTTATGATTACCTGCGACTGCTCTACGCGCGCGCTGGCATCCCCTACTCCCCGGCTACCGGCCTGCCGATCGAATCGCAGACCGTGTCGCAAATGGTGGATGGCATCAAGCAATTGCCGGAAGGCACCAAGCTGCATCTTCTCGCCCCCATCACGCGCGGACAGAAGGGTGAGCATCGCAAAGAGTTAATGAGCATGGCGAAGCGTGGCTTCACGCGTGCGAAAATCGATGGCGAGATGTTCGACATCGCCGATCTGCCGACGATGGACAAGAACAAGAAGCATGACATCGCCATCGTGGTCGACCGTATCAAAGTGTCGAGCGAGCTGGGCAACCGTCTTGCAGATTCCATCGAGACCGCACTGAATATTTCGGATGGGTTGCTGCAGGTCGAGATCATGGAACTGCCGGAATCATTTAAGGCGAAGAAGCCTGCGAAAGGCGAAAAAGCTGAAGCCAAGTTTGAGAATGGCCAGATCATCACCTATTCGGCGAAGTTTGCCTGCCCGGTCTCGGGCTTCATGCTGGCGGAAATCGAGCCGCGCATCTTCTCATTCAACAGCCCGTTCGGCGCCTGCCCGACCTGTGATGGTCTTGGCACTCAAATGCATTTCGATGAAGGCCTAATCGTGCCGGATGCGAACCTGTCGCTGCATCAGGGTGCGATCGCACCGTGGGCTTCGGGCCATGCGAAATTCTATCAGCAGGCGCTGGATGGTATCTCGCGCCACTACAAGTTCAGCATGAGTACGCCGTTCCGTCAGCTGCCGGAGGATATCCAGAATAAAATCCTGCACGGCACAGGTAATGAAGCGGTGAAAATCGCTTATTTCGATGGCGTGCGCACGTTCCATAGCAACAAGCCGTTCGAGGGCGTCATCGGTAACCTTCAACGCCGCTATACCGAGACGGAATCCGATTCAGTGCGTGATGAGTTGAGCCGCTTCCAGGCCACCTCACCGTGCGATGATTGCCATGGTGCGCGGTTGAAGCCAGAGGCGCTATGCGTAAAAATTGGCGATAAGAACATCGCGGAAGTGACGTCATTGCCGATCGATAAGGCAGTGGAATGGTTCGAGACACTGCCGAAGAAACTGACGGCGAAGCAGAACCAGATCGCTGAAAAGATTTTCAAAGAGATAAAAGCACGCCTTGGTTTTCTTGCGAACGTAGGTTTAGATTATCTCACGCTGAGCCGTGAATCCGGCACATTATCGGGCGGCGAGTCGCAGCGTATTCGTCTCGCTTCACAAATCGGTTCGGGTCTTTCGGGCGTGGTGTATGTGCTAGATGAGCCATCCATCGGCTTGCATCAGTGCGATAACGAGCGGTTGCTTGGGACGCTCGAGCATCTGCGTTCGCTAGGCAATACCGTCATCGTTGTCGAGCATGATGAGGACACGATGCGCCATGCGGATTACCTAGTCGATATGGGCCCGGGTGCGGGGATTCATGGTGGACATGTGGTCGCGGTCGGCACTCCGGCAGAAGTGATGGCGAACAAGAAATCCATCACCGGACAATACCTCGCTGGCACGCGGATGATTGCGGTTCCCAAGCAGCGGAGAATTGCCTCGCGTAGCAAGAAAATCACCATCCGCGGTGCGCGGGCCAACAACCTGCGCGATATCAATGTTGAGATTCCGTACGGGCTGTTCACCTGCGTTACGGGCGTGTCGGGTGGAGGGAAATCGTCGCTCGTTATCCAGACGCTGTATAAAGCGGTAACCAAGCGTCTCCATGGGTCGAAAGTGACGCCTGGGGCGCATGATTCCATCGAGGGTCTAGAGCATATCGACAAAATCATTGAGATCGACCAGTCGCCAATCGGTCGTACGCCACGGTCGAATCCGGTGACGTATACGGGTGCGTTCCAGCCTATTCGTGATTGGTTCGCGGGGTTGCCGGAATCGAAACAGCGTGGTTATCAGGCCGGCAGGTTCTCGTTCAACGTTAAGGGCGGGCGCTGCGAAGCGTGCCAGGGCGATGGCATGATCAAGATCGAGATGCACTTTCTGCCAGATGTGTATGTGACCTGCGACCAGTGCAAGGGCCAGCGTTATAACCGTGAGACGCTCGAGGTGAAGTACAAGGACAAATCTATCGCCGAAGTGTTGAATATGACGGTGGATGAAGCGGCGGATTACTTCCTCAATCACCCGACCATCCGTGAAAAGCTACTCGCGCTTTCGGAAGTGGGGCTTGGATATATTCGGCTCGGACAATCGGCGACGACATTGTCGGGCGGTGAGGCGCAACGTATCAAACTTGCGAAGGAACTCAGTAAACGAGCGACGGGGAAAACCCTGTATATTCTTGATGAGCCGACGACAGGGTTGCATTCCGAAGATATCCAGAAGCTGCTGCAGGTGCTGCATAAGCTGGTGGATTCAGGGAACACCATCGTGGTCATCGAGCATAATCTCGATGTCGTGAAGACCTCCGACCATATCATCGATATCGGTCCGGGCGGCGGCAACAAAGGTGGTTACCTCGTTGCGATGGGCACGCCGGAGCAAGTGGCGAATGAGCCAAAATCCATCACGGGGAAATACCTGAAACCCTTGCTGTCGCAAAAGCCTGTGGTGCCGACGAAGGACGAGCCGAAAGCAAAGGCCGGGGCGAAGACGGTCGCGGCGAAGGCGAAGAAAAAAGCGGCTTAGCGGCTAATCAAACCTTCGTTTTTTAGGTCTATATCAATATGGGTTATGGCCTTGGGCGCGATACGTGATGCTTATGGTAGTAGCGCGTTCAGCTTATCAAAAGAGCAGCGCGACATTTGAATGAAACGGCCACAACCTCCCCCCCACGGGGATGCCATATTGGTCGCGATGGTTAAAGAAAAACTTCTGAATGTCATAGCGACGATCAAGAGTGCCAGGCATTGGCTCGAAGCTTATGCCGCAAACGTCTTTTCGCACGCGGCATTTATGTTTCAGGTATGAGGCCAGCTCTTCTATGGTGGTGAAGGCATTGCTCGGGTGCTGTGTCGTTGTTTCCATGCTTTGTAAAAAATAGTAAACCTGGGCCAACAACAGTGTCAAGATTTCATGACATTTAGCGCAAGTACGGCATCGCGCGAAAGAGGATTTCCGCTGCAATTACAATTGCAAAAACCATGGGCGGGCGAACGCGGAAAAAGGCAGCTGCCATGATGATGACGCCGCCGAGGGGCGTGGGTGCTAGCACCAATAGCCATGGCAGCCATTCCTGCGCTCTGGCGCGCATGGATTCGATGCGGGCGCGCTGTTCCTTGGTGCTCACTTTTTCGGGCAAACGCCGTAACCAGATGCCGATAGCGTAGAGCAATGCCGAGGCGGTGAGCGCACCTACTGCAGCAAAGGTGGCGTTCGCGGGATATTCCTCCAGCTTGAAATGGCGGATGGCGCTAAGGGTGACTTCATGGAACAGCGGCAGCAGGCGCGACAGCAACGCCTGAATAAAAATATCGGGGTTCATGCGGCGCCTTCGTTCGTTGCGTAGAGTAAAAATTCGACATTGCCTTTCGGGCCAGTGATGGGGCTTTTCGTGATGCCGACGACATTCCAGCCGAGGCCCCTTACCCATGCGGTGATATCTTCGCATACCTGATTGTGCAAGGCGGCATCGCGGATGACACCCTTGCCGCGGCTGACTTCGGCCTTGCCGACCTCGAACTGCGGTTTGATGAGGGCAACGAGTTGTGCCGTTGGTTTCGCCAGCGCGAGTGCGGCGGGGAGAACTTTGGTGAGCGAGATGAAGCTGGTATCGCAGACGATGAGGTCGGGCGCATCGCCGATCATTTCTTTCGTCAGGTGTCGTGCGTTGGTTTCTTCCATCACTACTACGCGTGGATCGTTGCGGAGTTTGACATCGAGCTGGCCATGGCCGACATCGACGGCGTAGACTTTTCTTACGCCGTATGTGAGCAGCACATCGGTGAAGCCGCCGGTAGAGGAGCCGACATCCATCGCGACGAGGCCTTTTACATTGATAGAAAATTCTTCGATTGCCTTCGCGAGTTTCATGCCGCCGCGCGAGACCCATGGATGTTCCTTGCCGCGTACGGTGAGTTCTGTGTCATCAGCAAATTCGGCACCGGCTTTATCGAGCTTATGTTCACCATGATAGACAAGGCCCGCCATGATGAGGGCCTGTGCTTTGGTGCGCGATTCGGCGAGGCCTTGGGCAACGAGAAGGAGATCAAGGCGGGTCTTGGCCACTAATTCTTCCGCGTCACCACGAATTTAGCGAGGCTGCGGAGCTGGTCGGCGCGCTGGTCGAAGGCGCTGAGATGGTCAATGGCCTGTTGGGCAAGCGTCTGAGCCTGCTCGCGAGCGCGGTCAACGCCGAGGGCGGAAACGAGGGTCGCTTTGCCTTTGGCCGCGTCCTTGCGCACACCTTTGCCGGTCTCGGTGCGGGTGCCTTCGACATCGAGCAAATCATCCGTGATCTGGAAGGCGAGGCCCATGTCGTGGGCGTAGCGTTGCAGGCGGGCGCGGAGGGTTTCGGGCGCTTTGCCGAGGATGGCCCCGGCTTCACAAGAAACAGCAAACAGCTCGCCGGTTTTCAATCGTTGCAGGCGGATGACTTCGTCGATGCTGAGGGATTGTTTCTCGGCGTCCAAATCCATCATCTGGCCACCGACCATGCCGCGCACGCCCGAAGCCCTGGCGACGGAGCGAATAAGTTCGCAGCGCACGTTGGCATCCGCATGCACGCGAGGGTTGGCGAGGACTTCGAAGGCGTAGGTGAGCAATGCGTCGCCCGCAAGGATGGCCGCGGCTTCACCGAATTGTTTGTGGCAGCTGGGTTTGCCGCGGCGGAAATCATCGTTATCCATCGCAGGCAGGTCGTCATGCACCAGCGAGTAGGTATGCACGAACTCGATTGCGGCGGCGGTGAGCAGTGCCGCATCTGGGTTCACGCCAAACAGTTTGGCCGATTCAACAGTAAGGAAGGGGCGCAGGCGCTTACCACCGGCGAGTGCAGAATAGCGCATGGCTTCGATGACTTTGGCTTCACCCTCCGGTGCGGCGCTGCTGTTGCTTTCTTCCTCACGGCTATGGAGCGAGATGACGCGGGTGTTGAGCTGCAGGTTGCTCGGCAGTAATTCGGCCATGATGCGGTCGAGCATGCTTGAGGTTTCGGAGAGGGAATGTTGCAGGTTCTGCATGGCGTACTCTTTCGTTATTCAGTGGCAAACGGCGTGGTGGTGATTGAGCCATCCGCCTTGGTTTGTATCTGTTCGACCTTGAGTTTGGCTTCGTTCAGCTTAGCGAGGCAGTGGCTCTTCAGCGCATTGCCGCGGGTGTAGTCCGCAATCGCTTTGTCGAGGTCGGCGCTGCCGGATTCTAGGGCGCGCACAATGGTCTCCAGTTCCTTCATCGCCGCCTCGAAGCTGAGGGAAGTGATGTCGGCAAAGGCTTTTTCGGTGGATTGGGCGGATTTGCTCATGGGGGCCTTGACTAGCGATTAACGCGCGGCACCATACGCAAGTTTCGGTCTTACGGCAAGTTGGTTGTGGCGGGGTGGATTAGCCCCGGCCACCGGACCTGCCTGCGGCAGCTAAGCTGGCACCATATTCTTTTGCCACATGATCGTAATGTTCGAACCTGTTCATGAGTCGCAGACATTCGCTCAGTGCTTTGTTCCAGTTCGCCGCTTCAGTGCCGAGCGTGCGTGGGTTGTCGGCGGTCCATTCCGTCAAGTCCGCGAGATATTTCTTCATTGCTTCGTAGGCTGTTTGCGCCGGTGCTGACGGGTTTTGTCGTTTGATCTGGCTGGGCTTAGTGCCCATATCCATAATGCTCCTGATATTATCATCAATGCCGGCTCTGGTGACACCACTGTCAAAGACCATCGGAAGCATGTGGCCTAGCACGTTGCCCCATTCATTGCGCAGGTCGCGCATGGTGTTGGAAACAACAGATGCGGGGCCGGGCTTGGTAGCGTCGTTAGTGGACAGGCTTTCAAGCATCGCGAGGTTAGCAGTGAATTGCCTGATCGGCCCGTTTTCGCGAAGCAGGGAATCCGTCTCGCTCAACATCGCCCTGCGCTGGTCGCGTAGCTTGATGATCTCGCTTACGTTCCTGCTTTCTGGTTTATCGATATCCGCCCTGCCATGAACCCCTTGTATCTGTGTCAGCTACGACTATAACACCGGCGTGACAGCTTGATGACAACCGCATGACAATTGTGTGACATATGTTCGATAATTTCTCCAAGCGCCTGACCGAATCGCTCGACAAGCTGCGCCGCAAGGGAAGGCTAAGCGAGGCTGACGTTGAGGCGGCGCTGCGCGAAGTTCGGGTGGCGCTGCTCGAGGCGGATGTAGCGCTGCCGGTGGCGCGG
This sequence comes from Rickettsiales bacterium, assembly GCA_049317085.1. Lineage (GTDB taxonomy): Bacteria > Pseudomonadota > Alphaproteobacteria > Rickettsiales > UBA3002 > QFOX01. The sequence continues at coordinate 17,736 of JBMOIY010000021.1, forward strand.
GACTTTATCGCGAACCTCAAGGCCAAGGTGGTGGGGGCGGAGATCGTCGCGAGTGTCAGCCCGGCCAACATGGTCATCAAGCTGGTGTATGACGCCCTGGTGGAGCTGCTGGGCGGCACACCGGCCAAAACGGATGGTGATGAGGCGGCGTTGGTCCCCTCCTCCATCCTCAAAATGGATTATTCGCAGGAGCTGAACCTTGCTGTCGCCCCGCCCGCGGTGGTGCTGATGTGTGGGTTGCAGGGTTCCGGCAAAACGACGACGACCGGGAAACTGGCGCTGCGCTTGCGCGAAAAGATGAACAAGCGGCTGCTAGTCGCCAGCCTGGACGTGTATCGCCCGGCAGCACAGGAACAGTTGGCGAGCGTCGCGAAAACCGCCCAGGTGGAATCGTTGCCCATCGTTGAAGGCGAGATGCCCGAGGCCATCACTAGGCGTGCGCTGGATGCGGCGCGTAAGGGCGGCTATGATGTGCTGTTGCTCGATACCGCAGGTCGTCTGCATGTCGACGAAGCATTGATGGCGGAATTAAAAGCCGTCAAAGCTCTCGCCAATCCAATCGAAACATTGCTCGTTGCGGATGCGCTGACAGGTCAAGATGCGGTGAATATCGCGAAAGCCTTTCACGAATCCATCGGTGTCACCGGCATCGTACTGACGCGGCTTGATGGCGATGGGCGCGGCGGAGCGGCGCTTTCGATGAAGGCGGTCACCGGCCAACCGATCAAATTCATGGGAGTGGGCGAAAAGCTCACTGAGTTCGAGCCGTTCCATGCCGAGCGCATCGCTGGGCGCATCCTTGATAAAGGTGATGTGGTATCACTCGTCGAAAAAGCGGCGGAGGTGATGAATACCGAGCAGGCGGAAGCCAGCGCCAAGCGGATGATGGAGGGCAAGTTCGACCTGAACGACATGCTCGGCCATATCCGTCAAATCTCGAAAATGGGCGGGCTCGGCAGCATGATGAAGATGATGCCGGGCATGGGCAAGCTGAAGGACGCGATGAATGGCGCGCAGATGCCAGATGATTCGGTGGTGAAGAAGCAGGAAGCCATCATCCTCGCGATGACGCCCAAGGAGCGGTCGAGCCCGGGTTTACTGAATGCCTCGCGGCGGCGACGTATTGCGATTGGTTCCGGTGTGCAGGTGAGCGATGTGAACCGCCTCATCAAGCAATACCAGCAGATGGAAACGATGATGAAGCAAATGAAAAAACTCGGCGGCAAGGGGATGATGAACCCGATGAAGCTGAAGCAGATGCTGGCGAATTTCGGGGGTTAGCTGCGACCTTTTTCGCTCGGGGTATGACGCGTTGCAACTACCGCATCGCTATGGGAAATATTTCCTTTAAGTTCTAAAGGAACTGCGGGTTCTTTTACCCTTTGTTTGTGGATCGGTTTGACCTCCCCCACATGCGGCGATGCTTCTACGAAGGTTGGGATCGACGGATCGGCCAGTGTGTGGCGGTAACTCTTCACCAGCCCTTCGAGATGTTGTGCGGCATTGGCCCAGCGCGCGGCGTAGATGTGGTTCGTTGTCTCGCCGCTATATTTCGTGCGATCAAAATATTCTGCATTTTCGTTGATTTCTCCAAGATTCCTAGCGTCTTCGAATTTTTTATTCTCCTTCGCTTCAACTGCTTTCATCTGCCGCAGGTCTTTGCGGTACGCGTTCAGGATACGGGTGAATAATTTAGGCTCATCCTTGTTGCTGCCTTCCCTGCCCTCGCCACCCGAAATGAAACGCATGGCAAGACTACGCAAATGCTCATTGGCGTCGCGCACACGGGCCACATCAGTGGCTGAGCGAATGATCCGGTTCTGATGGGTGAATTCGTTAAAAGCATGCAAATTGGTCGATTGGCCATAGGGTATATTATTAATGAATTTCTGTGAAGCGGCGTTGAGCAACTGCTCGATCTTGCCCTGATTATCATTCCATAGCGAATAGGGTTGCATACGCATTAGCTCCACCACTTCATCCACCGCATGTACATATTCCAGCATAGCAAGATAGCATTCTGTTTGGCGGGCGAGCTGAACTATGTTCGGCACGGTTTTGAGGAACTGGTTTCCGTAGCGCCACGCGTTATCGTGGTGTACGGCCTTCACAAAGGAAGTGGCAAAGCCGGTGTAATTCTCAACCTTTATATCGCCCAGCCAGCGGCCTTTCACGCGCGGACGTTTGAGCTGAATCTGCTCGCGCATGTCATGCAAGGCCTTGTGGATGGTCTCGACATGCACCATGTCATGCCCTTTTATGTCGCGGGCATGCTCACGCTGCTCATGCGGAGCGGCGGTATCTTGTGCCTGCAGGCTGCGGGAAGCAGCCAGTGCCGCCATGGCAGTGCGGACGGTGTCCGCGGTGGCGGCGTTAGGCCTGCCGGCAGCATCCATCAGATCGCGCGGGCACCCATCTATCAGGTCCGTCACCATCTCTAGTAAGCGTTGTTTGGCATCGATGCGGTAGGCGCGGTTCTGGTGACGCTTATCCAGCTTTTTAAAGCTAAGTGCTTGTTCGTACAGCGCATCCAGCTTACCGTTATCATACCATTGCGTATGGCTTCCGCTTCTGATCTGCTCAAGCCTGTTGACTAAATTTCTGGTGATTTCCTCGCTCATGTGCTCCACCCTAGCAAATAGTGCTGGCCATTTGTGTGACAATATGGTTAAGAACGCGCCCTAACTTAACTTGGGTACATGGTCTTTAACGCTGCATTGGGTGGCGCGACAGACCAACCGAAAGGAAGAAAACAATGTCTGCAGTTATTCGTCTCGCCCGCGCTGGCGCCAAGAAAACTCCATTCTACCGTATCGTTATCGCTGACCGCCGCTCCCCGCGTGATGGCCAGTTCATCGAGAAGATCGGCACCTTTAACCCCCTGCTCGCCAAGGACAATGCGGCGCGCGTGACCATCAACACCGAGCGTGCGAAGCACTGGCTCAGCGTTGGCGCGCTTCCATCGGACCGCGTGAACAGCCTGTTCTCAGCCGCGGGCCTGACCAAGAAGGCGGACGTTGCCGGCAAGCCGCAGAAGACCCGCAAAAAAGCCGACAAGCTGACCCGCGTTGAGAAGCGCGCAGCGGCGGAAGCTGAAGCTAAAGAAGCCGCGAAAGCGGAAGCAGAAGCTGCAAAAGCAGCTCCGGTGGAAGAAGCTACTGCTCCTGCTGAGGAAGCACCGGCCGCATAAGCATTCGCCCATAGAAGGCAAACCACGAAAAGGCGGCCTTCGGGTCGCCTTTTTTGTAACAGAAATATGACGAAAAATGTGAAACTGTCATCAAACTGTAACAATTCTATGCTACTTTTAGACTTATCAGCCAACTCGCGCAGCGGAGCTCTAGACTCCAAACGATTGGCAAACCATGCTATGGCGCACGCATATGTGGCGCGTTAGGGAGAAGGTTATGGCTATCGTTATCGCTGTTGTTGGGGTCGCTCTTGCCGCTGTCGGCATCCTCGAGCATTTCTAGAATGGGCACACCCGCACCATCGCCCGTTGTTGCCGAGGAGCCCTGGGTTGCGCTTGCGGTGTTCACCCAGCCGCATGGGGTGAGCGGGCGCATCAAGGTCAAATCCTTTACCGAACCGGCGGATGATTTTTCCAAGACGCCAAATCTGACGGATGCACGCGGCAATCTGCTCAAGCTGAAGATTACGGGCCATACGCAGGGTATGGCGATTGTTGAAATCGAGGGCATCACCAAGCGTGAGCAGGCAGAATTGCTGCGTGGGGTGAAGATCGGGGTCGCGCGGGCGGCGATGCCAGTGCTGAAGAACCCCAACCAGTATTATACGGATGATCTGGTCGGTATGGCGGTGGTGGAAGCGAATGGCACATCCTTCGGCATGGTGCGTCGGGTGGCGAATTATGGCGCGGGTGACATTCTCGACATCACCCGAATTAATGGTAACCATGAGATGTATTCGTTTACAAACGCAACCTTCCCAATGGTAGATCTGAAGGCACGCCAGATAACTATAGAACCCCCGGAAATACTCGATAGTTCCACCAAAGATGATGAATACTATTAGCCAATGAATTAGAACATAATTAACTAGTTATTAACTTTTTAAGTGTAAAACATTAAGTTAATTGATTAAAATTGTAACGATCAGTCAGGCGGCCAAGTTAGGAGCATTCCTATGAAACTTCTTTTGCTGACAGCCGCATGCTTCCTTGCTTTCACGACAGCTAACATCGCTCCAGCCGATGCGGATGCAGCGCGCCGCGGGAATAATAAATGGCAAAAATCCAAACAGTCACGTCAGGAGCGCCAAACACAGCGCGCACCGATCGTCATTCGCCTGCCGCAGGAAGGCAAGACTAAACCGCTGGTCGATGGGTATGTGCTCGACTCGAGCGGCAATATCAAAAATTCAGTGAACCAGACCGTTGCGATCCTGACCGAGCGCGGGGTTTTCACCAACACGGAGGGTGTGTCTTATTCGACAGCGATGCAACTGCGCCTGTTGGGTCTGATGGGCGTGGGACTTGATTTCGGCACCACGACTGCATCGAATGGCACGGGCACTTCTAGTAGCACTGGTACAACAAGTGGTAGCGGTTCGGCGACGGGCAGCGGCACGGGTGGTGCATCCTCCGGTTCAGGCAGCACGGGTACGAGCAATGGCGGCACGCAAGTCGCTTCGGCAACGAGTGGCTCCGGCGCAACGGGCTCTACCAGTGGTAGCGGAACAACGGGCACTTCTTCCTCAGGCAGCACTGGTTCGACTGGTTCGTCGGTTACGTCAGGAACTTCAAGTGCTGGCACGACTGCGACACCGAACACGGGTGGCGCTTCTTCCGGCTCGGGTTCGACGGGTTCCAGCGGATTAACTGCTACAACGGCTTCGACTTCGACGAAGTCAACTACCGCTGCACCCAGCGCGACCACCGCGTCCGCGAACCCGACAATCAAGAAAACCAATACGGGCAGCTCAGATACCGCCGACATTGCAGTGCCCACAACGATGAACAAGCCGCTGCCAGCGAAATCAACACCCACGGTGGATTATACTGCGCAATTCGGTTCGGAATTCTATTCCGTACAAGCGGCGCTGGACGATATGATCGCTCCGAATACACAAGGAATGTATCCATCGCTTGGCCCCGTTTCTTTCCCGGGGCGTGGGTTCGACCATGTGTGGGGTGCTGACACTGAGGGCAACCCGAATACGAACAGCTATGCCTATGTCGATATGAAGATCCGCAGCTCCGATGTCGGGCCGACGGGGGATGGCTATAACCCCTACCCTGGCCGTACGTCACTTGCTGAGGCGGGCGTAGGTGCGGGCGATACGGTTCGCCTATTCCCGTGGGTCGTGGTTGGCGATGCATGGCAGATGCGCAATACCTCGGTTAATACACGTGTTGAGGTTCGCAACATGTTCACACTCGGGCTGCTTTTCGACGGCACGTGGATAAGCGGCGGTGAGAACCCGCTCAACACGCACCCCAACACCTATGGCTCGTGGCACTCCATCTTCCTTGGGCCAGGCATGGCTTCGGGGAACGGGGATGGCCATGCGATCACTATTGGCACTGGCGGCGGGCTTGGCGATGGCCGTGTAGAGCCGGATGGCGGTTCGTCACTCGGTTCCATCAACATGGGCACGGAAGAACCGGCAGAGGCCCGGGGTTATGGGCTTAAAAAGTTCGAGACATATGTATGGCATTTTTATGCACTTCCCGGCTTTGAGCGCACGCGCGGCGACCTTGAGCAGAACTTTGCGGGCACGATTACCTGCATCGAAAGCAAATTGATCCTGCATGATCCCAATGGGCCGGATGACCGCAACCAGTCGGCACTACTGATCAATCTCGGTGCCGACTATTACAATCCTTCACGCGGGAATCAATATGTCGGTGCGGCGATGCACTCACGCTGGAAACGTATCGGCAATGACTGGCAGCTTACCTGCACCACCGATATATCGGCAGATGCATTGCGTAAAAA
>JBMOIY010000022.1:0-23293 GCA_049317085.1 Rickettsiales bacterium
GTACGCTCGCCCACACCGGCAAACACCGAGTACCCGCCATGGCCCTTCGCGATGTTGTTGATGAGCTCCATGATGAGAACCGTCTTACCGACGCCCGCACCACCGAACAGGCCGATCTTACCACCCTTCGCATAGGGCGCGAGCAGATCGATGACCTTGATACCGGTCTCGAGGATTTCATCATCCGTCGATTGGTCAATAAAGCTGGGCGCTTCCGCATGGATGGGGGCGAATTGCTTGGTTTTCACCGGGCCGCGCTCGTCGATCGGCTCACCGATCACGTTCATGATGCGCCCCAATACCTCCGGGCCCACCGGCACCGAAATCGGCGCGCCGGTATCGATCACTTGCTGGCCGCGGGTGATACCATCCGTCGAATCCATCGCGATAGCTCGAACGGAATTTTCACCCAGATGCTGCGCCACTTCGAACACCAACCGACGGCCATCGACCGTCGCCTCAAGCGCGCTCAGGATCGCAGGAAGCTGGCCTTCTGCGAAACGCACATCGACCACTGGGCCGATGATCTGCGTCACGGAACCGGTCGCCGCTTCCAATTTCTGTTTTTTCAATGCTGCCATGGGTGTCTCCTTGAATGAATTCTTTGATTAGCGTGGGATACCGGGATTAGCGACTGCTTGATCCTTGAGGATCTGAGTCCATGTGTTTGGCGTAATGGCCTCGAGGCGCTTTTGCAGTGCTTCCGCCGTCATACCATCGATGACGTAGGTGGTGGGGGTTGCAATGCCTTGCTGGGTGGCGGGATTGTTCATGCGTTATCCTTACAGGCAATTCTGCGGCAGTTGTTTCTTGCCCTTGCGCAGCACCTGTGCGGGCAGTCGCGGGCCTTTCCAGCTGGTGCATTGGCCTTTATGGGTTGCCTCGTTCCACACGCACTCGTCTTCGCACTGGGCCTTGTCGGTGCAGAACTTGCCGGCATCCTTGGTCGGAAGGTCGCAATCATCGTTGGTGCTACGGTCGCAGATCGAGAAATAAATGCCGTTGAACTTGCCGCCTTTGGCTTCGCACGCCGCTTTTCTCGTGTCTTCATCCGGCAGTTTGCAGCGCGCGATATTCTTCTCCTCATGCACGCCCCAGACGCCGCCTTTATCCGCGCACCAGTCAATCAGCCCGTTCACTGCAATGCCTTTGCCTTCCGCAGGCGCTGCTGGGGCAGGGGTCGTGGTCGTTTCCGCAACTTTTGCTGCGGGCGATGCCGCTGGGCTGACTGCATCAGCAGCGACAGCGTTCATGGAAACGCCGAGAACGGCGGTGAGAACCAGAGCATGCCATAGCTTCATTAGATAGCCTCCGCGCCAGAGATGATTTCGATGAGTTCTTTCGTGATGTTCGCCTGACGCGTGCGGTTATATTTCAGGGTGAGTTTCTTGATCATTTCGCCCGCATTCTTTGTCGCGTTCTCCATCGCGTTCATCTGCGCGCCGTAGAAGCCCGCATTATTCTCGAGCAGCGCCGAGAAGATCTGCATCGCGAAATTGCGCGGCAGTAAATCGATGAGGATCTCTTCTTCCGACGGCTCGTATTCATAAGGCGGTACCGGCTTGCGACGATCCTGTGCGACAGTCACCGGCGCAGCGTTCGCCGCACGGCGATCGAGGGGCATCAGGGTCTGTAAGGTCGGCACTTGCGAAATCACCGACTTGAATTGGTTGTAAAGCAGGGTGATACGGTCGACGCCACCATCACGCATCTGCACGAAAATTTCGTCGGCGATACCTTCGGCCATCACATAATTCGTGTTCTTCGCTAAATCCGTCCGGCTGCCGACCATGAGAGGCTTGTATTCGCTCAGCCAGTCACGTCCCTTACGGCCAATGCAGTAAAGTTTGATCGTCTTGCCCGCCGCCAGCTGCTCGCGGATATGCTTGCGCGCGAGACGCACGATGGAGGAATTGAACGCCCCCGACAGCCCGCGATCCGCCGTAACGACGATCAGCAGTTCGACTTTATCCTGTCCCGTGCCCACCAGCAATTTCGGCAAATTTGCCTGACCGGACGCCGCCGCCGCGATGCGGTTGACCATACCTTCCATGGCGACCGCATACGGGCGCGCCGCTTCCGCCGCCTCCCGCGCCCGGCGCAGCTTCGCCGCCGCGACCATTTTCATGGCCTTGGTAATCTTCTGCGTGGATTTCACGCTCTTGATGCGGACCTTGAGGTCCTTCAACGATGGCATGGCGGCCCTTAGATAAAGCGGTTTTTAACAACTTGGATAACATCCTTGAGCTTACCTTCGGAATCATCCGTCAGCTTCTCTTCCTTGCGGATCGTGTCGAGCAGCTCTTTCTTCGGCCCACGCAATTCGCGCAGCAGGTCCGCCTCGAACGTACTGATTTTGTTGAGTGGTATTTCGTCAAGGAAACCTTTCACGCCTGCGTAGATCACGCAGACCTGCTCTTCCATCTGCAATGGCGCGAACTGGGCTTGCTTGAGCAATTCCGTCAGGCGCGCGCCACGCGCGAGCAGGCGCTGCGTCGCCACATCAAGGTCAGAACCGAACTGCGCGAAGGCTTCCATTTCACGGAACTGCGCAAGGTCGAGCTTGATGGTGCCCGCCACTTGTTTCATCGCCTTCACCTGTGCAGCAGAACCCACGCGCGATACCGAAAGACCCACGTTCACCGCCGGGCGAACGCCTTTATAGAACAGCTCCGTCTCAAGGAAGATCTGGCCGTCGGTGATCGAGATCACGTTGGTCGGGATATAGGCCGACACGTCACCCGCTTGCGTCTCGATAATCGGTAATGCGGTGAGCGACCCAGCGCCCATCTCATCCGACATTTTCGCAGCGCGCTCAAGCAGGCGGCTATGGACGTAGAACACATCCCCCGGATACGCCTCGCGCCCCGGTGGGCGACGCAAGAGCAGAGACATCTGGCGGTACGCGACCGCTTGTTTTGACAGATCATCATAAATGATGAGCGCATGCTGCGCATTATCACGGAAATATTCACCGATAGCAGCACCCGAATATGGCGCGAGATATTGCAGCGGCGCTGCTTCCGAAGCCGTCGCAGCGACCACCACGGTGTATTTCATTGCCCCGGTCTCTTCGAGCTTCTTGACCACTTGCGCCACCGTAGAGCGTTTCTGACCGATCGCGACATAGACGCAGAACAACTGCTTGGTCTTGTCGCCCGCATCATGCGCAGTCTTCTGGTTGAGGATGGTATCGATCGCGATCGCAGTCTTGCCGGTCTGGCGGTCACCGATGATCAGCTCGCGCTGGCCACGGCCGATCGGAATCAGCGCATCGATGGATTTGATGCCGGTCTGCACCGGCTCATGGACGCCTTTACGGGCGATGATGCCCGGCGCCTTCACTTCTACGCGGCTGCGTTTCTTGGCGTTGATCGGGCCCTTGCCATCAATCGGGTTTCCCAGCGGATCGACCACGCGGCCGAGCAGCTCTGGGCCGACCGGCACATCCACGATGGCGCCGGTGCGTTTAACCGAGGAACCCTCCTTGATGGTCGTATCAGAACCAAAAATAACCACCCCTACCGAATCGGCCTCAAGGTTCAGCGCCATGCCTTTGATGCCGCCATCGAACTCGACCATCTCACCCGCTTGCACGTTCTCGAGGCCGAATATGGTAGCGATGCCATCACCCACCGACACAACGCGGCCGACTTCGCTTAGGCTAGCGCTGTCGCTGAGGCCGGCGATCTGAGCTTTCAGGATGTCCGATATTTCTGACGGGCGAATTTCCATTGAGTGTCTCCTAGGGGAATTAATGGGTGGGTACGAGCAGATGCTCACGCATGCTGTTAAGGGCGCCTGAAAGCGTGGCGTCCAGCCGCAGCGAGCCAAGCTCGATGCAGAGGCCACCGAGGACGCTCGGGTCTTCTTTCAGTTTCAATTGTACCGTTTTGCCGGTGGCCTTAGTTAGCGACTGCACCAGCTGCTTCTGCGTGGTGGCGCTGAGCGCACGCGCGCTGATGACCAACGCCTCAAGCTCGCCCTGATGCGCCGCCAAACGGCTGCGAAGGTCTTGAGCGATGACCGGGATAAGTGCTGCACGGCCACCCTCTGCCACCGTCGCAACGGCGCGCTGGGTCAGCTGATCGCCCCTGGCGATCAGCGCCTGCAGCGTCGCCGCCTTCTGCGCTACGGTGACGACCGGATTCTCAAGCGCATCCGACAAATTGGCATTCTGTGTAATGGCGGCCGACAAGGTCAGCCATTCAGCGACGACAGTCTCTTCCTTCTTCGCCTCGAGTGCGAGGTCGAAGATCGCGGTTGCGTAGCGCCGTGCGATGTGAAGTGCGTCAGTGCGATTCGTGCTCACCGGGGGATACCTTTTAAGAATGGGGTCTTTTTCGCGCGCGGAATCTATAGGGGCTAGGCCGGCGGATGCAAGCGCTTTTTTGGCAAGTGCGCGAAGATGGCGAGCGTAAAGGCGAGTTTATGACGATTTGGTGCAAATCATTTTGCATGCCCTCGGGGTGCAGGACGCCGGGGAAGCGCATGACAAGGCATCCGCCCATCTCTTCTGCAGCGGCGTTCCCGATAGCGGCAACACTTTGGTTAATTATAATCCGAAGTCCGCAGCGGAACTGATTGCGGTCATCCGCAGCGCCGTCGAGCCGCTGGCACAAAAAGTGGTCACCGCGCGCGGCAACGGCCGCGGCTAATCCGCCAACCAGATCGGCGTTTTAAGCTTATCGACCATCGCCTTATGTGCCGCGAGTTCTTCCAGCGTCGGCGGGAAATGGCGCTCGGGTATGCTGGTATGGCCGGTGAACACGACATCGCCCTCGGCGCGCGCCGGGGTCTCGGTTTCCTTTTTGACGAGCAAACTCGACTGACGGCCACCCTTCATCTCGAGATAGACATCCGCCAGCAACTCTGCATCGAGCAGCGCCCCGTGCTTGGTGCGCGCTGTGGTATCGATGGCGAAGCGTTTACAAAGCGCGTCGAGATTGGCAGGCGAGCCCGGGAACATGCGGCGCGCGATGAGCACGGTGTCGGTCGCACGCTCATAATCGATCAGCGGCAGGTCGACCGCGTTCAGCTCGGCGTTGAGGAATTTCAGATCGAACCCGGCATTATGGATGACCAGTGGTGCGTCCCCGATGAATTCGAGAAAGGACTTGGCAATGGCGCGGAACAACGGCTTATCCTTCAGGAATTCGCCCGACAGCCCGTGGATATTCTCTGCCTCACGCGGCATGTCGCGCTCGGGGTTGAGGTAGCTGTGAAAATGGTTGCCCGTGCGCACATGGCCGTGCAGCTCGACACAGCCGATCTCGACGATGCGGTGGCCGGAAGCAGGGTCGAGGCCAGTAGTCTCGGTATCAAGGACGATTTCTCTCATGCATCAACCATAGCTGCAACGCCCTAACCCGCAAGCTTGCTCGATACTTTATCCATTGCTTATATCTGATTCGCGCGCGGCGGCGCTTTTTTAATGCACCGGCACCCACACGCAAACAGGCGCGCGCCCAGCGTCAGCAACCGCAACATGCTACGGCCACCCCCCTTGCGATAACAATAACATCGTGGGCACGGTCGGTGGTGCAGTTGCAGGTGGTGCGCTCGGCAACGCCTATATCCCAACACGCGGCGCGACCTGCAATTAAGCGAGACCCCATTCGCGCAATAGCTTCATGACCACCCGCCGTGTCACTGTTTTACCAATGCCCGTGGGGATGACATGGTCGGCCATCTGGTTGCGCACATGATCAGGCAACTGGCGGTCGAGCAGGCGCCTCCACTTGGCGTCGTTCATCCCGGCCCGGGCAAAGGCCCGGCGTCGGCGCTGGGCGAGCGGGGCATGAGCCACCACCACCACATCGCACATAGCCTGCGCATCCGTTTCAAATAGAAGAGGAATATCGAGCACTACAGCCTTGACTCCATTGCGACGCGCGGCGGCAATGACCGCTTCTTCTTGTGCCCGCACGCGCGGGTGGATGATGGCTTCAAGCGTCGCGAGCGCTTCCGGGTGTTTGGTGATATGGGCGGCCAGTTTCGCCCGATCGAGTCCCTTAGGGGCTTTGGCAGAAGGGATGGCAGTGATAATAGCCGCGACCATTTCCTTGTCCGTCGCCATCAGGTGATGGACCAGTCTATCCGCATCAATATGGATTATTCCGCGTCCGGAAAACATCCGGGCAATGCTGGTCTTGCCGCTGGCCATGCCGCCCGTGACACCAATCACCATCATAGGGCTGGCTCCAGCACTAATTGACGCAATTCGGGCGTCACTTCGGGCAGGATTCCATGCCACAATTCGAACGCCTTTTGTGCCTGATAAAGTAGCATGCCGAGCCCGTCGACCACGACATTGCCCCTCGCTTTGGCGGCCCTGAGGAGTTCCGTTTCAAGGGGCGCATAGACGATGTCATGCACGAGTGCGTCTTTCGGCAACCCACTCAGATCTATATCTAATCCAGGGTGGCCTTGCATGCCGAGGCTAGTGCTGTTGACAAGCAAGCTTGCCTCAGCCAGCGCCTCATGACGCACCTCCCAAGGCAGATGGGTAATCTGAAATTCTTCCGCCAACGCCAAGGCCTTATCCGCGCTACGATTGGTGAGGGTAATGGCCTGCGCGCCCGCATCTTTCAGCGCTACGATGATGGCACGGGTTGCCCCACCAGCACCTAAGATGACAACGTTCTTCAAATACTTGGAACTATCAATCGCACCAACAGCTTCACGCAAATTGGTGATGAATCCATAAACATCTGTATTGCTGCCGATGAACGAACCATTCTTATTGATGACCGTGTTCACTGCACCGACGCGCGTGGCGACCTCGTCGATATTGTCGAGATACTCCATCACCACCTGCTTGTGGGGAATGGTGATGTTGACGCCCGCGACATTCTTCTTACGCATATGCAACATCGTCTGGCGTAAACGGGGAGGGGGGGTCGTGAATAATTTATACGTCACGCTTAGCATATGCTTAGTAATCCAATACTCATGGATGCGCGGGCTCAGCGAATGCGAAACTGGAAACCCGATGAGGCCAGTGATACTGGTCATTCGCTGGCTCCGGTCGCCCGACGCTTCTCGAGCTGGCGCTGGCGGTATTGAATCATGAGGGTCGCGGTCTCCTCGACCGAGCGGCGGGTGACATCGATCACCGGCCAGCCTTGCTGACGGAACAGTTTTTTGGAATCGTCGATCTCGGTACGTACCACTTCTTCGTCGACATAATCGGTGCGCATGTCCTGATTCATCGCGGCCAAACGCGTCGTGCGGATATCGATCAGGCGTTCGCCACTGATTGTAAGACCGACCATCAAGGGCTGCTTCAGGTTTTTGAGGTTATCGGGCAGCGGTACATTCGGCACGAAGGGAACGTTCGCCGCCTTGAAACCCCGATACGCTAAGTATACGCAGGTTGGCGATTTGCTGGTACGCGAGGGGCCAACGATGACGATATCGGCATTCTCGAGTTCCCACGTTGCCTGCCCGTCATCATGCTCAAGTGCGTAATTGATCGCGTCGATCCGCGCGAAATAATCTTCGCCCAGTTCATATTGCGCGCCGGTATGGCCGGTCGCTTCCTGATCGAGGTAACTCCCCATTTCGCGGATGACATGGCCGAGCACCGGAATACAGGGTAGCCCACGCTTACCGCAAGCCTGACGCAGATATTCGCGCATATTGGGATCGACCAATGTAAACATGACCAACCCCGGATAGGTATCAAGGCTCGCAATCATTTTCTCGAGCTGGCCTTGCGTACGCACCAGCGACCACACATGTTCCTCTGCCTCGACATGGTCGAACTGCACGAGGCTGGCGCGGGCGACACTCGCGACGGTTTCACCGGTCGAGTCGGAAACGAGGTGCAGATGGAATTTCTTCATGGGGATAAACAGTGGATGGGTGGGCGGTTATCCCCCCTATATCGGCCAAAGGCCAAACTTGCTAGCCTTGTCTTACCATCTTCCCACAACCCCACCCACGGGCGAATAGTTTTTAAACATCCCATGTGCAGCATGTGGATGGTGGATTTATCATTCTCAATCACAGATCATTAACACTAAGGATTTTTAAGGCTGAGAAGAATTGATACACATCTTTAACCCCAAATCAAAAACACTCTTGGGTGTGGGATAAAATCAGGAATGATTCTGTATCGTGGATGAATCCCCGTAACATGACGCACCATCTATCTACCTCTATAAAAAATCTATTATTCTTATTTAGTATTAGAGGAAACTCGGATAACTACGTTTCATGACGAACACACTCCTTTTAATTGAAGCCCTGAATGGAACGCTGACACCGCGTGTCCCGTTTTGGTTTATGCGACAGGCGGGGCGTTTTTTACCTGAATACCGCGAAGTTCGGGCCACAACATCAGGATTTTTAGATTTATGTTTTACGCCGGAGAAGGCGGCTGAGGTGACATTGCAGCCGTTGCGACGCTTTGGCATGGATGCAGCGATTCTGTTCTCGGACATTCTGGTGATCCCGTATGCACTTGGTGTTGATGTGCGTTTTGTTGAAGGTGAGGGGCCTCGGGTGGAGGTGACCACCTCACAAAAAAAAATCGCGGAATTAGACCTCGGCACCGTGCATGAAAAACTCGCGCCGGTTGCTGAGACAGTGCGGCTAGTAAGAAAAAATTTGCCCGAGGGCGCAGCCCTCATCGGTTTTGCAGGCGCACCATGGACAGTGGCCTGCTACATGCTGCAAGGCAAATCGGGCAAAGAATTTCAGGATGCACGGCTATTCGCGCTGGCGGAACCAAAACGCATGCAGCAACTTATCGACACACTCTCGACGGCGACGGTGCACTATCTCTCGATGCAGATCGAAGCTGGCGCACAAGTGGTGCAACTATTCGATAGCTGGGCCGGGTTGCTAACCCCTGAACAATTCAACCGTTGGGTCACCCAGCCCTCCAAAAAAATCGTCGCGGCGCTTCGCGCCGCACATCCCGAGATTCCCATCATCGGTTTTGCGAAAGGCGCGAATCTTTCTTTGCCAGCCTATGCGAAAGAAACCAACGTCAACTGCATCGGCGTTGACCAACATACGCCGCTGGAATTTGCAATCGGTGCACGCTCGGCGCCGACACAAGCGGTGCAGGGCAACCTCGACCCCCTCCTGATTGCGACCGATAAGAATGGCGCATTGCGCGAAACGGAATCCATTTTGGAAAAAATGAAAACCACACCTAGCGTGTTTAATTTGGGACATGGATTCATCCCGAGCACGCCGATCGAGAACGTAATGGCGGTGGCCGAGAAAGTGAAATCATGGCGGCGCTGAGTATCATCTCCCCAGGCCGCAAGACCGCTGTGGTACTGTTCAACCTCGGTGGGCCGGATGCGCCCGCTTCGGTACAACCGTTCCTGTTCAACCTCTTCAACGATCCCGCAATCATCGGCCTGCCACAACTTTTCCGCCGCCCCCTGGCGAGCTTTATATCGCACCGCCGCGCGCCGGTCGCCCAGGGCATCTACGAAGAAATGGGTGGCAAATCGCCGATCCTCGAGAACACCGAGGCCCAAAAACACGCGCTCGAAGCAAGCCTGTCGGGCCATGGCGACGTGAAGGTCTTCGTGGCCATGCGCTACTGGCACCCGATGAGCGACGATGTCGCCAAACAGGTGCAGCAATTCGCACCCGACCACATCATCCTGCTTCCGCTCTATCCGCACTTCTCGACGACCACGACCGGATCGAGCTTCACCGACTGGGACCGTGCTGCCGAAAAAATAAAATTGAAAACACCCACCAGCAAAGTTTGCTGCTACCCAACGCACGCAGAATTCATCAAGGCCCATGCAATGCTGCTACGCACATACTATCAGGAGGCGGCACGCTTTGGCACGCCGCGCATTCTTTTCTCCGCTCACGGCCTGCCGGAAAAAATCGTCAAAAGCGGCGACCCGTACCAGTCGCATATCGAAGCGACCACGCAGGCGGTCCTGAAAGAACTTGATATGCCCAATATCGATTATGTGAATTGCTACCAGTCACGTGTTGGCCCGATGAAATGGATCACGCCTGCGACGACCGACGAATTGCTGCGCGCCGGGTTCGAGAAGAAACCGGTAGTGCTGGTGCCCATCGCATTTGTTTCGGAACATTCAGAGACCCTCGTCGAACTCGATATCGAATATGCCGAGCTGGCGCACGCGAATGGCGTAGACCACTATTACCGCGTGCCCACACTTTCGACACAGGCCCATTTCATCGCCGCGCTGACCGACATTTGCCTGAGGCTGACAACGGACACCCAATTGGCCCCCGAACCCGGCGGCCGGCGCTGCGCGCCGGAATGGAAGCAATGCCCCTGCAATCAACGGAGTGCGTAAATGGAATATTACTTGCTCGCCAAAGCCCTGCACATCATCAGCTTCACCGCCTGGATGGCGGGCATGTTCTATTTGCCGCGCCTTTACGCCTACCATGCAGGCGTCGCCGTCGGCTCATCCGAAAGCGAGCTGTTCAAAACCATGGAACGCCGCCTGCTACGCGCCATCATGAATCCGGCGATGATCGCGACGCTGCTGTTCGGCATCTGGCTCGTCCTCATCACCAAATACGGCAGCCCGGCGAACCCGGCGAACTGGCTGATGGCAAAAATCCTGCTGGTCTTAAGCCTTGGCGGTTTGCACGGATTCTTCAGCGCCACCCGCCGCAAATTTGCCGCGGACCAGAACACCAGAACCCCGCGATTCTATAAAATAATCAATGAGTTGGTGACCATCATCTTCATGGCTATCGTACTGCTCGCGGTGCTGAAACCTTTCTAGCCCTCAGCAAACCGGTTGACTTTGCGGGTGAAAAAGTTACATTGGGGCTGCTGAGTCCTTCAGCTCTGCGCTGGCGATGTCCGCTGCGCGTTTATTTTTCCAACAATTCCAGCGAAAAATAATCCAGCCTCCCCCTTTACGACGAGTACCCGATGAAACTGCAAGAATTGAAACGCAAAAAACCCAACGAATTGCTCGCGCTGGCGGAAGCCGCCGAGATCGAGAATGCTAGCTCCATGCTGAAACAGGAGATGGTGTTCGCCCTCCTGAAAAAAGCCGCCGAAGAAGGCGAAGAGATCACCGGTCAGGGCTGCATCGAAGTGCTGCAGGACGGCTTCGGCTTCCTGCGCTATCCCGAGGCCAACTACCTCGCGGGTTCCGACGACATTTACGTCCCCATCCAGATCGTGAAGAAGCTGGGCCTGCGTACCGGCGACACGGTCGACGGCGTGCTGCGCGCCCCCAAAGGCGAAGAGCGCTACTTTGCGATTTCGGAAGTGAAACAAGTCAATTTCGAGGAAGTCGAAGCCCTGCGCCACCGCCTGAGCTTCGAGAATTTGACGCCGCTCTACCCCGAAGAACGCCTGAAAATGGAATATCTCGACCCGACGAAAAAGGACGAGATGACCAAGCGCGTGATCGACCTCATCGCACCGCAAGGCAAGGGCCAGCGGACCCTGATCGTGGCACCACCACGCACCGGTAAAACGGTCGTGATGCAGAACATCGCCCACGCCATCACTACCAACCACCCGGAATGCTACCTCATCGTGCTGCTCGTCGATGAGCGCCCCGAGGAAGTGACCGACATGGCCCGCAGCGTGAAAGGTGAAGTGGTATCCTCCACCTTCGACGAACCCGCGACCCGCCACGTGCAACTCGCCGAAATGGTTATCGAAAAAGCCAAGCGTCTGGTCGAGCACAAGAAAGATGTCGTCATCTTGCTCGATTCCATCACGCGTTTGGGCCGTGCCTACAACACGGTTGTGCCTTCCTCCGGTAAAGTACTGACCGGTGGTGTGGACGCGAACGCCCTCCAGCGACCGAAACGCTTCTTCGGTGCCGCCCGGAATATCGAATTCGGTGGCTCACTCACCATCATTGCCACCGCCCTCATCGAGACCGGCAGCCGCATGGACGAAGTCATCTTCGAGGAATTCAAGGGGACGGGTAACTCCGAAATCGTGCTCGACCGCAAACTCTCAGACAAGCGCATCTTCCCGGCGATGGACATCACCAAGTCCGGCACCCGTAAAGAAGACCTACTCTACGAAAAAGGCGACCTCGCCAAAGTCTGGATGCTGCGTAAGATTCTGAACCCAATGGGCGCGATGGATGCCATGGAGTTCCTCCTCGACAAGATGAAGGACACCAAATCCAACGACGAATTCTTCGCGCGGATGAACAAGTAACGGATTGCTTGGCGGTTTTGCCCCTTTAGCTATCCATCGTCCCGGTTTGCGTAACACCACCAGGATCCGCCGGTCAGGTACCTAAAAACTAGGAGACGCCGGCACAAGGCCGGCGTGACATAGACAACAAAACCCCCGGCTTTTGATGAAGCCGGGGGTTTTATTAACGGGAACAGGCCATGGTGCTATCCTGTCTACTACCGTAATACTGTCTTAGTGGCGGGTGCCACCACCGGCACGGGTGCCGATATTGGTACCGATCCCGACATCTGCTTTGCCGATAGTCGAGGTGTTGACACCTTTACCCGACGTATCCACACCAGCGCTTGGGCTGGTCTCGATATAGGTGCCACTGCGAAGTTTATCGGCTTCCCGGGCGCGGGCGACTTCCTCGCGCTCGGCATCGGTCAGTTCATTGCGCTCAGCACGCGCTTTTAGCGTCGACGACGTTTTCACCCCGAACGTGCTTTTGGCGGCGTTACTTCTGGTACTTGCATGGTTCGCTTTATTGCTACCGGTGCGAATGCGCATATCATTGGCGCTGGCTTCCGGCGTGGCATTAATATCGGCAGCTGAGCCGGTTTCAATATCCGCAGCAACGCCCGTATTGAGCAGGCCACCCGCACTACTAGAAGCGCCAGCACCGGTGCCGGTGTTCACGCCAAGCGCAAAAACTGATACAGGGGCTGAAGCAAGAAGGGCGACAGCGGCGATCTGACGGTAATAAATCTTCATAGCATACTCCTTTGGTCGTTGGATTGAGGAGCAGTATGCCGCAGCGAACGTTGCTTTTCGATGCGTCACCCCCAGAAGATTTATAAATTAACGATTAGGGGGCAGAAAGAGTCTCGCTCTTCATGCAACGTTAAGGACGATGCTGTACACATAACAATCCGCGCCTGAAAAAATCAGGCCGGTGTAGGGGGTTGCCGAAGTGGTTGCGCTTGCGCGGCGCTTGTGCTTAAACCCGAGCGATTCATTTCTTCCATTGCAGGAGCATCTCATGGCAGCACGTAAAAAAATCGGCCTCGTCGGCGCCGGCAACATCGGCGGAACGCTCGCCCACCTCGCCGCGAACAAGGAACTTGGGGATGTCGTGCTGTTCGACGTGGTCGAGGGCCTGCCACAAGGCAAAGCGCTCGATATTGCCCAGGCCTGCGCCGTCGAAGGCGTCGATGCCAGCATTAAGGGCACCAATGATTATAAAGACCTCGAAGGCGCGGATGTGGTGATCGTCACTGCCGGTATTGCCCGCAAACCTGACATGAGCCGCGACGACCTCGTCGCCACCAACACCGGCATCGTAAGCACGGTTGCCGAGAACCTCAAGAAATTCTGTCCGAATGCGTTTGTTATCGTCATCACCAACCCGCTCGATGCGATGGTCTGGGTCATGCAGCAAAAAACCGGCTTCGATCCGAAGAAAGTCGTCGGCATGGCCGGAGTGCTCGATTCCGCCCGCTTCAGCTATTTCCTCGCCGAAGCATTCAAGACGTCACAAAAAGATATCACGACCTTCGTTCTGGGTGGCCATGGCGACACCATGGTGCCGATGGTCAGCTACTCGACCGTTGCTGGCATCCCACTGCCGGATCTGGTCAAGATGAACTGGATCAAACAGGACGCCCTCGACAAAATGGTCCAGCGCACCCGCGACGGCGGCGCCGAGATCGTCGGTCTGCTCAAGACCGGTTCAGCCTTCTACGCCCCCGCAGCATCCGCCATCAAAATGGCGACCAGTTATTTGCGTGATGAGAAACAACTCCTCCCCTGCGCTGCATGGCTGAACGGTGAATACGGCCAGAAAGACATCTATGTCGGCGTGCCCTGCATCATCGGCGCTAATGGTGTCGAGAAAATCGTCGAGATTGCATTGCCGGAAGAACAGAAGAAGCAATTCGAACATTCGGTCGCGGCCGTGCGCGAACTGGTCGCCAGCACCAAGCTCGACAAGAAAGTAGCATAGCCACCATGCAACGTAAGGTCATCGATTTCGCACTCATGTGGCTGGAGACCATCTCGGTCGTCGGCTTCCTGATGCTGCCGGGTCTGGCCTTCATCGCGGGCTGCATGTCGGGCGGTTTCCTGAGCGGCCTGCTCGGCATGTTAATCGCGACCATCGTTAGCGTCGTCATCTTCGGCGGCGTGTTTCTGCTCATCCAGAATAATCAGACACTCAAGGATATTCGTAGCCTGATGCAAGCCAAATCCGGCCTGTAACCGACCGCGTTTTACATTTAGGAGAATCCAATGAACATACATGAGTATCAGGCCAAATCAGTCTTGGCGAAATTCGGCGTTGCCGTACCACGCGGCGGCGTAGCCTACACCCCGGCTGAGGCCGAGCAGGTGGCGCAATCCTTGGGCGGCTCACTTTGGGTCGTGAAAGCGCAGATCCATGCCAGTGGCCGTGGTAAGGCAGGTGGCGTCAAGCTCGCCAAATCGCTCGACGAAGTGAAGAAGCTGACCAAGGAAATGCTTGGCATGATCCTCGTCACCCACCAGACCGGTCCCGAAGGGAAAGAAGTCAAGCGCGTCTACATCGAAGAAGGCTCCGACATCGGTTCGGAACTGTACCTCTCCGTCGTCCTCGATCGCGCCTTCAGTGCCATCACGTTCATCGGCAGCAAAGAGGGTGGTGTGGATATTGAGGAAGTTGCCGCGAAACACCCCGAGAAGATCATCACCGTTCCGGTTGACCCGGCAGCGGGCATCCAGTCTTACCACGCACGCAAACTCGCCTTCGGGATGCAGGTGCCAGCGGAACTCCACGGCGAATTCCAGAAAATGGTCTTCGGCTTCTACGAAGCCTTCCTCAAAACCGATGCGTCGCAAGTGGAAATCAACCCGCTGGTCATCACCAAGCAGAACAAGCTCATCGCGCTGGATGCGAAATTCAACTTCGATGACAACGCTCTCTTCCGCCAAGTGGAAATTGCCGAAATGCGCGACGAGTCGGAAGAAGACCCGCTCGAGCTGCAGGCCGCGAAATTCGGATTGTCGTACGTCAAGATGGACGGCAATATCGGCTGCATGGTCAACGGCGCAGGACTCGCCATGGCCACGATGGACATCATCAAGCTCTATGGTGGCGAACCCGCCAACTTCCTTGATGTCGGCGGCGGCGCGAGCAAGGAGAAGGTGACGGAAGCCTTCAAGCTCATCCTGTCTGACCCGAACGTCGAAGGCATCCTCGTCAACATCTTCGGCGGCATCATGCGCTGCGATATTATCGCTGAAGGCATCATCGCCGCCGCGCGTGAAGTATCGTTGAGCGTGCCGCTCGTCGTGCGCCTCGCCGGCACCAACGTCGAACTCGGCAAGAAAATGCTCGCGACCAGTGGCCTTGCCATTGTCGCTGCCGACGACCTCGCCGATGCCGCGGACAAAATCACCGCGAACGTCAAGAAACAAGCCGCTTAAGGAGCGAACATGTCCATTCTCATCAACACCACCACCAAAGTCATCTGCCAGGGCTTCACTGGCCGCGAAGGCACCTACCACTCCGAACAGGCGATTGCCTACGGCACCAAAATGGTCGGCGGCGTGACGCCGGGCAAAGGCGGTGGTAAGCATCTCGAACTGCCGATCTTCAACACTGTGCATGAAGCAATCGAAAAAACCGGCGCGAATGCGACCGTCATCTACGTACCGCCACGTTTCGCCGCCGATGCGATTCTTGAGGCCATCGACGCTGAGATCGAACTCGCCATCTGCATCACCGAAGGCATTCCCGTCCTCGATATGGTGAAAGTGAAACGCGCGCTGAGCGGCAGCAAAACCCGTCTCATCGGGCCGAACTGCCCGGGTGTCATCACTCCCGGCGAATGTAAGATCGGCATCATGCCCGGCCATATCCACCAGAAGGGACGCATCGGGATTCTCTCGCGCTCCGGCACCCTGACCTACGAAGCGGTCGGCCAGACCACTGCGGTTGGCTTGGGTCAAAGCTCCTGTGTAGGCATCGGCGGCGACCCGGTAAACGGCACCAACCATACGGACGTGCTCGAAATGTTCCTCGCCGACCCCGAAACCGACGCCATCATCATGATCGGCGAGATCGGCGGCGATGCTGAAGAACAAGCCTCCGAGTTCCTGAAAAAATCGAAGATCAAAAAACCTGTTGTCGGTTTCATCGCGGGCCGCACCGCCCCTCCGGGCCGCCGCATGGGCCATGCAGGCGCAATCGTCTCCGGCGGCAAAGGCGGCGCCGAAGACAAGATCGAAGCCATGAAATCGGCCGGCATCAAAGTCTGCGACAACCCGGGCTACATGGGTAAAACGATGAAGGAACTGCTCGGCAAATAAGCCGCTAATTCCCGAAAATGGAAAAAGGGCGTGCCGATGGCACGCCCTTTTGTTTTGCAAGTGGAACAGCCGCAACTTTCCGATAATCCGCTTGATTTGCAAGCGATACAAGCCTAGAACCCGAGCAAACCAACCGATAGCTTTTCAACGGGTTTCTATGGCACAGGATTCACTCGAAAATTCGTTCCTCTACGGCGCGAATTCCGTTTTCATTGAAGAACTCTACCAGCGTTACCTGAAGGATAGCAGCAGCGTTGATGCCAGCTGGCAGCGTTTCTTCGCAAGCCTCGGTGATGCGCCAAGCAAAACCGTATCATGGAATCAAGCCCCCTCAGCCGTCATCGGCCAGCCTGATCCCGAAGCTCCGGTAGTTGCGAAAGACCCCAAAAAAGACGGCGCGAAACCATCTGCCAGCGCGCCCGCTGCAGCCCAAACGGCTGCGGTAGACGCGGCGGCACTTCAAAAAGAGGCACTGAGTGCCTTGCAGGCGCAGCAACTCATCCGCGCCTACCGCGTGCGCGGCCACCTCGCCGCAACGCTCGACCCACTCGGCATCGAAAAACCGCAAGTGCATGCGGATCTTGACCCGAAAACCTATGGCTTCACCGACGCCGATTACGACCGCAGCATTTTTCTCGGGAGCAACCTCGTCGGCAAAGAACGCGCGACCCTACGCGAGATCCTCGACTTCCTGCAGGCGACCTATTCCGGCACCTACGGCGTCGAGTTCATGCATATTCAGGACCCCGCACAACGCGAATGGGTGCAGACCCGCATCGAAGCCGCGCGCGGCGCACCGAAATTCAGCAACGACGAGAAAAAAGCCCTGCTGCGCACCCTGCTTGAGGTCGAAGGCTTCGAGGAATTTGTGCAGGTGAAATATACCGGCGTGAAACGCTTCTCGATTCAGGGCGGTGATGCGATGGTCCCGGGCCTCGTCAGCATCCTCGAGACCGCAAGCAAAGTCGGTGTCGACGAGATCGTCATCGGCATGCCGCACCGCGGCCGCATGAACGTCCTCACTACCATCATGGGAAAACCCTATTCGGAACTGCTCTCCATCTTCAACGGCAACCTCGATTTCCCGGAGAACATCGACAGTTCCGGCGACGTGAAATACCATCTCGGTGCCAGCCATGACCGCATCATGGCGACGGGCCGCTCCATGCATTTGTCACTCACCGCAAACCCATCGCATTTGGAAATCGTAAACCCTGTCGTCGTCGGCAAAGTCCGCGCGAAACAGGACCAGCATAACGACACCGAGCGTAAAAAAGTTATGGCGCTGACGCTCCATGGTGATGCAGCATTCGCCGGTCAAGGCTCCGTCGCCGAGACACTGGCGATGGCCGACCTGCGCGGCTACCGCACTGGCGGCACCGTGCATGTGATCGTGAACAACCAGATCGGCTTCACCACCGCCCCGGCCTACTCGCGCTTCACGCCATACCCGTCGGACGTCGCGAAAATGATCCAGGCACCGATTTTCCACGCGAACGGTGATGACCCGGAAGCAGTGGCCTTCGTCTGCCAGCTCGCGGTAGAGTTCCGTCAGGCCTTCCAGCGCGACACGGTGGTGGATATCATCTGTTTCCGCAAATACGGCCATAACGAGGGTGACGAGCCGATGTTCACCCAGCCGATCATGTACAAAAAAATCGCGAAGAAGCCGCTGCCCGCCCATGTCTACGGCCAGCGCCTCGTCGCCGAAAGCGTCATGACCGAAGCCGAAATTGCTGCAGTCGCCGAAGACCTCAACGCCCATTTCAAGAAGGAATACGAAGCGGGCAAGGAATTCAAACCGAACAAGGCCAACTGGCTCGAAGGCAAATGGACCGGCTTCACCAAAGCTGCGATCGGGTTGGGTAAAGAACCCGACACCGGCGTCGATATGGGCCTGCTCAAATCCATCGGCACCGCCTTAACGGTCGTGCCCGAAGGCTTCAACCTCAACCGCAAGATCGAGCGGCAACTGAAAGCCAAACTCGAGATGCTCGAGACCGGCAAAGGCCTCGACTGGGCGATGGGCGAAGCACTGGGTTACGGCACGCTGCTCAACGAAGGCACGCCCGTACGCCTGACCGGTCAGGATTCCGGCCGCGGCACCTTCTCGCACCGCCACTCCGTACTGGTCGATCAGGAAACCGAAGAACGCCACATCCCGCTCAACCATATCGCGTCCGATCAAGCACGCTTCGAAGTCATCGATTCGTTCCTGTCGGAACTCGCCGTGCTCGGGTTTGAGTACGGCTACTCGCTGGCCGAACCCGCAGCATTGACGCTCTGGGAAGCCCAGTTCGGGGACTTCGTCAACGGCGCGCAAATGGTCATCGACCAGTTCATCGCCAGCGGCGAAATCAAATGGCTGCGCATGAGCGGCCTCGTGATGCTGCTACCGCATGGCTATGAGGGGCAGGGCCCGGAACACAGCTCCGCGCGCCTCGAGCGCTTCCTGCAGCTCTGCGGTGAGGATAACATGCAGGTGGTGAATCTCACAACACCATCGAACTTCTTCCACGCCCTACGCCGTCAGGTGCGTCGCAATTTCCGCAAACCACTCATCGTCATGACGCCCAAATCCCTGTTGCGCCACAAACTCGCAGTCAGCGACCTTGAGGAGTTTGGCCTCGGCAAGAGCTTCAAGCGCGTTATTCCCGAGATCGATGTGATCAGCAAGGACGCCGATGTCAAACGCCTCATCTTCACCAGCGGCAAGGTCTATTACGACCTGCTGGAAGCGCGCCGCGAGAAGAAGATCGACGACATCGCCCTCGTGCGCGTCGAGCAGTATTATCCCTTCCCGTCGGGCGATATCGAGACCGCGCTGAAAAAATACCCGAACGCCGAAGTGACCTGGGCGCAGGAAGAGCCGGAGAATATGGGTGCATGGCGCTTCATCGGCCCGCGCATCGGCGAGGTGATGGACGCGCCTGGCCGTGGCACCAACCGCATCCGCTATCTTGGCCGCAAGGAAATGGCGAGCCCCGCCGAAGGCTACATGAAACTACACACCAAGGCGCAGGCCGCACTCATCGAAGCTGCGATGACGTTGGAATCCGCAGCAACCACCAAACAAAAAAAGAAAGCATAGGAGAACTACATGGCCGGTGAAATCATAGTCCCAACCTTAGGCGAATCCGTGACCGAGGCGACCGTCGCCAAATGGTTCAAGCAGCCCGGCGATGCCATCAAGGCCGACGAACCGCTCGTCGAACTCGAGACGGATAAAGTCACCGTGGAAGTGAACGCACCCGCAGCCGGTGTGCTGAAAGAACAGACCGTGAAAACCGGTGCCACCGTCGAAGTCGGCGCGCTCTTGGGCCGCATCGAAGTCGGCGCCAGCGGCGGCAAAGCCGCTGCAGCAAAAACTGACGCCCCTGCAGCAAAAGCCGAAGCACCAAAAGCGGCGGCACCAGCTGTTGCATCGACCATGCCAGGCAAAAAAGACGATCTGTACGAGTCCGCCCAGCACAAAGAAGGTATGGAAAAGAATGGCCCTGCAGTAACGAAAATGCTGGCCGAAAATCCACAAGTGAAAGCCGCAAGTATTGAAGGTACTGGCAAGGATGGTCGCCTGAAAAAAGGCGATGTGCTGACCGCCCTCGAAGGTGACGGGTTTGCCGCATCGCCAGCAGCCGGCCCGCGCGAAGAACGCGTGAAAATGACCAAGCTGCGCCAGACCATCGCACGCCGCCTGAAGGACTCGCAGAACACTGCGGCAATTTTGACGACCTTCAACGAGATCGACATGAGCAACGTCATGGCGCTGCGCAACGAATATAAGGACGAGTTCGAGAAGAAGCACGGCATCAAGCTCGGCTTCATGGGCTTCTTCGTGAAAGCCGTCGTCAACGCGCTGAAACAGATTCCAGCAGTGAATGCCGAGATCAGTAGCGATGAGATCATCTACAAAAATTACTACGATATCGGCGTCGCCGTCGGCGGCCCGAACGGCCTCGTCGTTCCGGTTATTCGCGACTGCGACAAGAAATCTCTCGCTCAAATTGAGAAGGACATCGCCGACGCCGCCAACAAGGCCCGCAATGGCACCCTGACCATGGCCGACATGACCGGCGGCACCTACACGGTAAGCAATGGCGGCACCTACGGCTCGCTGATGTCGACCCCCATCATCAACCCTCCGCAATCGGGGATCCTCGGCATGCACAAGACCGAAGAACGCCCCGTCGTAGTGAAAGGCGAGATCGTCATCCGCCCGATGATGTATGTCGCGATGAGCTACGACCACCGCATTATCGATGGCAGTGAATCGGTCATCTTCCTCGTCAAGGTGAAGCAGGCCATTGAAGATCCACGCCGCCTGCTGCTCGGGCTCTAACATGCTACCGACCCGCAACGTCACCAGCGCGCTTGAATTGCCGGGCCACCGGATTAACGAATCGCTTGGCATTGTGCGCGGTCTGATCGTCCGCTCGCGTGGCATCGGCGGGAATATTATCGGGTGCTTCATGACCATCTTCGGCGGCAATAACACCATCTACAGCAACCTGTGCGAAGACGCCCGCCAGCACGCCTTCGACCTGATGCTGCAACATGCCGAAGAACGCGGCGCCAACGCCGTCATCGGCTTCCGTTACGACGCAACCGAACTCATGTCCGGCCTGACCGAAGTCCTGGCCTACGGCACAGCCTGTAAAGTGGAGAAGCTCTAATGCCTGAACAATTTGATGTCATCGTCATCGGCGGCGGCCCCGGCGGCTATGTGGCGGCCATCCGCGCCGCCCAGCTCGGGCTCAAAACCGCCTGCGTCGAGAAACGTGGAGCGTTGGGGGGCACTTGCCTCAATGTTGGGTGCATACCGTCTAAAGCTCTCTTAGAGAGCTCCGAAAAATTCGAGGACGCGAGCGTCCATTTTGCTGCACATGGAATTGATGCAAAAGTTGCGCTCAACCTGCCGACCATGATGGCCCGCAAGAACGACGTGGTAAGCAAACTCACGCAAGGGATCGAGGGCCTGTTCAAGAAGAATAAGGTCACCTATATCAAGGGCCACGGCACCATCACCGGCAAGAATGAAGTGACCGTCGAGAAGACCAAATACGCGACGAAGAACATCATCATCGCGACCGGCTCCGAAGTCTCGCCTCTGCCCAACGTCGTGGTGGATGAGAAGCAGATTGTATCTTCCACCGGTGCATTGGAACTCAAACAGGTTCCGAACCACTTAGTGGTCATCGGCGCGGGCGTGATTGGGTTGGAACTAGGCTCCGTCTGGAAACGCCTCGGCAGCAAAGTAACGGTGCTGGAATATCTCGACCGCATCACCCCTGGCATCGATAACGAAATCGCGAAAAACTTCCAGAAGCTGCTTGAGAAGCAAGGCTTCGAATTCAAGCTCGGCCAGAAAGTGACCGGCGCTAAGCCCGGTAAATCCGGAATTGATGTCACCTTCGAACCCGCCGCAGGCGGTGCTGGCGAAACCCTCCAAGCGGACATCGTATTACTCGCCGTGGGCCGCCGCGCCTACACCGACAAACTTGGCCTTGAGAATGTCAACCTTGCTACCAACAAGCGCGGCCAGGTCGATACCAACGAACATTGGCAGACCAGCGTACCAAGCATCTACGCCATCGGCGATGTCATCGTCGGCCCCATGCTCGCCCACAAAGCTGAGGATGAAGGAATGGCCGTCGCCGAATATATCGCCGGCCAGAAACCGCACGTGAATTACAACACGATCCCGGGCGTCATCTACACCCACCCGGAAGTCGCGACCGTCGGCAAGACGGAGGAAGAACTGAAGACCGCAGGCACTGCCTATAAGGTCGGCAAATTCCCGTTCCTCGCCAACTCCCGCGCGCGTGCGACTGGGCAGACGGATGGCCTCGTGAAAATTATCGCGGATGCGAAGACTGACGAAGTGCTCGGCGTCCATATCATCGGGCCACAGGCGGGCAACATGATCCACGAAGCCTGCATCGCCATGGAATTCGGGGCTTCCGCCGAGGACATCGCCCGCACCTGCCACGCCCACCCGACTTACAACGAGGCGGTGAAGGAAGCGGCCCTCAACGTCGATAGCCGCGCGATTCATATCTAGCGATTACTTCACCGCCGCTATATTGCAATAATCCGGATTATTTTCGCACCAGCCGCGAATGCTGGCGCGCATGCCATCCGCCGTGTTCGCACAGGCGCTGAGCAAGGCGAGCACAAGAAGGGGCGTGAGCCAGCGCATGCTATTTCGGTGCGGCGATGCGCAGCGTCACCTGATACACATCCTTCACATGCTCCTCGGGCTTCACGCGCCCGGTTTTCATTTCACTGGCGACCTGTTTCCATGTCTCTTCCGGCAATTCCTTCGGCACGATGGCAAGCCCCGCCGCCTCGATGGCTTTCAGCACGGCCTGGCCCTGTTTGGTATAGTCTTCGAAGAAATACGACGAGTCCGCCTTTTGAATGGCGTTCTCGACGATGGATTGTAGTTTGGCTTTGCTGGTCATGCGCACGACTGTAGCAAACTGACGGATTCTGGCAACGGGGGGATGCGACGGCGGAAGCGGAGCGTTTTCCCCCCTACCAAGACGTGTTGGATGGACGCGCGCCCCTTGGCGAGCGGTAATACAACACATGGCTCGTCATCCTACCCATGCGACGACTTTAGTGCCAGGCGGGCAGCCGCGCACCAGCCCCCGAACGGGGCGCGCGTTTTCCTGTGGATGACGGCAATCACCGGGCAAATCATGGCCCTGGGCCACCACCCGCTGGCCTCTGCTCAGGCGACGATGACACGCCCGCAACCGTCGCAATTTGCTTGACGACAAGGCCATCGGAAAGTAGGTTAGTAAGGAACCC
>JBMOIY010000023.1:0-22392 GCA_049317085.1 Rickettsiales bacterium
TAGTAAGTAGCAATGCCTTCGTAGATTTCACTGCGGCAACAAAATGCGTGTAGGGAACCTGCATGGGTTCAAAATCTGCAGCGCTATGCTGCATGAACAGAAACCGACCATACGCCACTTCGGCCATCGATGTTTGCAGCTCTTCCGAGCCATAAAAAATGCTCTGCTCAATGCGCGTATGGAACCGCCCGCCGGACTTCAGCGGTGGATACCGAAAGGGCGTATAGAGCAAGTAGTGCAATGCTCCGCGTGCATTATGATCAGGCGCTGGCGGCTTTGATGCATCCAGCAGTGCCTCAAGCACATTGTGTTCTTCATCGCTATCCACCAACGGCCGCGTCGAAATATAATGCTGCCCCTCCACGAGGCGATAAATCTCACGCTCATAGGTGACCGCATGTTTAGCGAGGTCGATGCGATCCAGTGTCGTCATTATTGCCCGCGCATGTAATCAACATATTGCACGACATGGGCCAGCCCTTCGATATTGCGCATCAGCTCCATCGGCACGCCACCCAGCACATCGTTCTTTGCTGTCAGCCAGCGCTTCTCGTTTTCAGTATGGCCGCCCATGTATGCATCGAGTCCGCGATAGGTTCGTAATAGCATAAGTGAAAGCTCCCAGGCCTTGCTTCCGTGCTCAAGCGTATAGGTGCCATTTTTGAGCCGCGAGATGGTAGCCTCACTCAAGCCAATCACCTCTCCAAGCTGCTTGTTATTCATGCCCCAATATTCAGCAGCGCGACTCAATGCCTTCGTCAGCACTAACGCTTCGTTCGATTCCTTTGTTTGCAGAACTCTTACCATAGCGCCTCTCTTTCTAAAGAAAGATTAGCATAAATTACTATCCCCAGCAAGTTATACCAGTGTCAGCTTTCTCAAGCATTTTTTCATTATCACCAATTGCATCATTCTGCATGCGCCCGGCAACCCACTGAAATATAATAATCCGCATTCACTGATTGTTGCAGATTCGATTCCCAAAAAATGGTTGTCCTGTGACTGCGTCCACCACCATTTTCCCATATGCCCGTCATCATTTTAGCCACCCGCGCCATCAGCCGCCCGTTGGGCAGGGTTTTTATTGTCAGAATGACTGGAGACTATTGCTGGTGGGGCGAATTGCGGCCTATTGGGGTGGGTTAAACTTAACGTTGCGGCACGCTATCTTTGCTGTCCACCATTTCTACCATCATCTGGTGCAGCACTCTCAACCATAATTGTGCGTCATTGCAGTTATTAACGGAGCCATCCGCGGCAGCCGAAGGAAGCATTGTACGTTGCTAGAGTGTTTACTCCTTATGGTTTATGACCCACCTCACCCGACTATCTTATACGTGGAAGAAAGAGGATTTGGTGCCAGTGGTGTGTGCTCTTTCAAGTATCGCACAATATGATGATCAAAGGCGATCAGCAGCAATTCACCCCGGCCCAGACCTAGGATTTGCGCCTCCTGTATATTCTCAATAACGTGATAGAAACTCTCCATCGCGAGACGCATGTTCTGATTCACGCTTGCAGGAGAATGTTTTTCTGCCAAATGGTATTGCCTATACGTTACGCCTTCCGTTGTCAGCATTAGAAAAACTTCTTTGGCAGCCCACCGTAATTCCTCTGTCAACCCAACGCGTTGAGCACAGATAAGTAAACTTGTCGGCAGTCCCATCCAGTCTATGATATCGGTGTGCAATAGCGATGCGGCTGCGCGGTCTGCCGCCATCAGGCGTGTGTCTGCCGCGCAACCTCTACCCATGGCGGTTACCGGTTTGCGGATTGAAAAGCGTGGCGACATTTCTTCCTCCGTTGATGATCATGGGCTGTTATTGCTATGGTTAGCATAGTGAGTGACCATTGTTTCCGTCATGCAATGATTGGGGGCGGGGGGTTGCAAAATGAGCAGAGCATGCAATGCCGCCATTCTGTATCTCTGGTCGTCTTCGGCGGTGGTAGTAGGGCAACAATCAAATTGTTGAGAGGAACATACATTATGAAGCAACCTGTGGTTTGGGTCATTAATACGCATTCTACCGGTGAATTGCGATGCCGTGAGGGCATCGCCGAAAAAATCAATCCGCAATTTTCAATCCAGTATATTCAGGGCAAATCGCCAGCGGAGATTGAAGAGCACTATAACCAGCAATTCCGCACATCACAGTTAAAGGGCGATGTTCGCTGGCCAGATTTCATTATTTCCTCTGGTGTGCATTCGACAGAAGCGGCGCGCACGGTCAAACGCCTCTCTGGCGGGCGGACCTTTATCATCCAAAACCTGAACCCCAAGGAAAAATTCAGCGAATTCGACCTCATCGCCATTCCTGAACATCTCTTGAAACAGGAACACAAGCATTTACGCAATCATATTACCACCATTGGTGTGCCCCATGCCATCACGCAAGAGAAGATCGAAGTGTCTCGTGCCATTTGGAAAGAACGGTTTTCCCATTTACCCGAGCCGAGGATCGCCGTGCTACTTGGTGGCCACACCAGAGGATTCGCATTCACGCCTGCACTCGCGCGTACCATGGCAAAGGAATTAAATGCCAAAGTTAAAGACCTCGGAGGTTCACTCATAGTTACCACCAGCCGGCGCACTGATTCACGCATCAGCAACGCTTTTTTTGAGGAAATCACGGTGCCTTCCTATCAACATGACTGGAACCGCACTGATGTCGATAATCCTTATATGGGTATCTTGGGCTGTGCCGATGCCATTGTTGCTACGGGCGATTCAATGTCGATGTGCTGCGAGGCAAATGCTTCAAAGAAGCCTGTCTACATCTATTCCTTCGATGGTGTTCGTGCCGGTTTACGCAATTTGCATACGCAACTTTACCGGCATCATTTGGCAAAACCATTTAAGGAACTGATTGAAAAAGGTGTGGAGCCGTGGGCATACACGCCCCTTGATGCAGCTGGTTTTGTAGCTGAAGAAGCCATCACCCGCCAGAAGACGCAGCCACGCAAACAGGCGGAACTGGTCGTCAATAACAACATCGCCCGTCGCATCGTCGAGCAGAAGGCACAGGAAATGGCAGATCAGCTTTTCAGCGCCACCATCGAAGGGTTGAAACTGGTGCAGAAGGCGACCGCTAAGGACCCCGTATTCAACGAAGCGTTTGTTCGAGCCGTCGAAATGATTGGCAAGGCGCGGCATGGCCGAATACTCATCACGGGGGTTGGAAAAAGTTTGCGGGTTGGCGAGCTGGTAGGAGCAAGTTTTGGCTCACTTAGTATACCTTGTGAAATTTTGGACCCTACTCATGCGGTGCATGGCGATCTGGGTAAAATGCAGCCTGGCGCCGGTGACATTCTGATTGCTATTTCCAAATCGGGCAGCACTGAAGAGCTGAAGCCTATCATCGCGGAAGCACAGGAACGGGGCTTAAATATCATCGCGCTCACGCATGGCAAAGATTCGTTCCTAGAAAAGGCAGTGAAAGAAGCTGGTACGAAAGGGATCTGCCTGAGAATCCCTGAAACTACGGAGCCCAGCCCATTCCTGAATAATGAGGGTACCGAGGTAAGCCCACCCACTGTTTCTACAACTCAGGTTAAAGTGCTGATGGAAGCCATAGGGTTGAGTGTGGCCCAGCTCAAGGGTATCGAGATCAAGAATTTTCAGCGCAATCATCCTGCAGGTAAGCTAGGCAAGCAGATGGCAAAATAAACCAAGGATTGATCAGCGCGTGGCACCGAATAGGGATTGGCTTTTCGTTACCTTAAAGTGATGGGTAACTCCAACGCGTAGTGCGGCTTTTTCATTTATCCAATTGATGAAGCTTTGCTTTGCTAAGCGTTGCATGCAGCGCATAAGCCCGCTGCAAAACGGTATTCCTCAATCGTTTTGTTCCGGCGCATAAGTCGCGTCAGCACTAACGTAAGGTGCTAAGAAAATGATGATGGAGTGTTCACATGCGCAAACAATGGATGTCAGTTTTGATGGTGTGCACCGTACTCATCTTGTGCAGTGGCTGTACCCGTACCTCTACTACCAACACTGCTATCATCACCGATGCTTCATAGCAAATGGCAGCGATCGACTGGGATACCGCCATCGCGGCCAACAACGCTGTTACCAGCAACAATGCATTCCTTATCATCATGCGCTAACAATTGCGCGTGTTCCTCAGCCAATTGACAGAACGATTCCGAGCCCCCTCGCGACGGACTGCATCAACCCTTTTTGTACTAATCCGGGGGCAATACACAGGTGGCTCCGTAAGAACCAAACAATGCGCAGTTCAGATGATGCAATTCTTCCAACCAACGCTTTGTTATTACCCTTACAGCTTTACGCTGCAGATTGTATAACTCGTCAAAAGACCGGCAATCAGTAGCTTCCCGTGTGATTTGCATAAGATCGCCAGCAGCTTTGTGAAACTCTTCCACCGCATTATGGCTCAATCCAAACACTGCATGGAGCGATTTATGGCCGCTTTCAATGAATGAAATCGCCCCCGGACAAACCCCGCCCCATTGTTCGGCCATACGGCAACAATTTTCAGCGATTCTGGCAATACTTTCCAGAGCTGCACACTCAAATCCATGGACTTTGATCTCCACCTGCTTCGTTAATTCGAGCGCTTGCTTAACGGGGATAATCTTTTTTAAATCGCCGTTGCGTATAGTTTTGCGAGCAGTACCGGCCATGGCCCTCTCCTGTGGTTAATGCACTCTTTTGCCATAGCGCATATGACTCGGATTTGATCCAAGTCAAACTCTGCAAGAACATAACGTGCTTGTGTGATGTTTGTAGAAAGCATCACATGTCTGAATTACTTAATCTTGACGGTAAAAAAGGTCTTGTCGTTGGCGTTGCCAATACGCAAAGCATTGCCTATGGCTGTGCTCGTATTTTTCAGGCAGCGGGTGCAGAGCTTGTCTTAACCTATCACAATGAAAAAACGCGCGGGCATGTGGAGATTCTTGGTCAAGAGTTGCGTGCATCGCTTGTTCTGCCCTGCGATGTCAGCAATGAGCTGCAGATGGAATTGCTATTTGAGGCGATCGGACGGCAATGGGGCGAGCTCGATTTCCTTCTGCATTCTATTGCTTATGCGCCAAAGGTAGACCTGCATGGTAGGGTAACAGATTGCTCTAAGCCGGGCTTTCTCATGGCCATGGATATTTCCTGTCACTCCTTTATGCGGATGGCGAAACTTGCTGAGCCACTGATGAAACACGGCGGCTGTATGCTCACGGTGAGTTATTACGGCGCGGAGAAAGCTGTAAAACATTACAATATGATGGGTCCGGTGAAGGGCGCGCTGGAGAGCGCCGTGCGCTATATGGCGGTGGAGCTGGGCGAGCAAAATATCCGTGTTAATGCCATTTCCCCCGGCACAATCTTGACCCGCGCCGCCTCGGGCATAGCAGATTTTTCGGATATGCTGGCATCGGCCGCGCTTAAGTCTCCGCTGCACCGGGGCGTCGATCTGAACGATATCGGCAGCATGGCGGCTTTCCTGGTCAGTGATCTGGCGAAGAACATCACAGGTGGCGTGCATCATATCGATGCCGGTTACGAGGTGGTCGGCTGATGAAAACACTATCACACACAGGGAACATTCCATGAACAACGCCCATCCCTGCATCACCAGCAAAACCTACGGCGATATCAAACTTGGCGATTCGGCGTCGCTTACACGCACGCTCACCAAGCAGGATATCCAACTCTTTGCTGTCATCACTGGCGATATGAATCCGGCGCATCTCGACGAAGCGTATGCCAAGACCGATGTGTTTCACCAAATCGTCGGCCATGGTATGTGGACGGGCTCAATGTTTTCGGCATTGTTCGGTATGCAGCTACCGGGGCCGGGAACGATCTACCTGCAGCAAACCCTCGAATTCCTACATCCCGTGCATTTGGGCGATACGGTCACTGCCTCGGTGAAAGTCATCACTAAAGACGACAAAAAAAAATCCATTACTTTTGAAACTATCTGCGCCAACCAGCGTGGCGAGCATGTTCTGCAGGGCGAAGCGGTAGTGTTGGCACCAACGGAAAAAATATGCTGGGCTGCTGTGCCGCTGCCCGAAATCCAGGTAAAAACCCCAAGCCATAATTACGAGCAATGGTTAATGAACAAGGTAAAGGGATTACCACCACTCAAGGTGGCGGTGGTGCATCCGGTGGATATTTTCTCGCTCTCCGGTGCCGTAGAGGCAGCGAAAGCGGGACTTATTGAACCGGTGCTGATAGGCCCTGAGCACAAGATACGTAAAGTTGCACAAGACGCCCATATTGATCTTAATTCTTATCGCATTGTTTCTACCCTCCACAGCCACGCCGCTGCTGAAGTGGCAGTCGCAATGGCGCTTGACGGTGAAGTCGAAGCACTGATGAAAGGTAAGCTCGCCACTGAGGAATTGATGGAAGTGGTGGTCGATAAAGAGAAAGGCTTACGCACTGGGCGCCGCATGAGTCATGTGTTTGTACTTGATGTGCCGAGCTATCCTAAGCCATTGTTGCTCACCGATGCTGCTATCAATATCAAACCGAGCCTGATGGAAAAAAAAGATATCGTGCAAAATGCCATCGATCTGTTCACCGCCCTTAAACTTGGAACGCCGAAGGTAGCGATTCTATCAGCAGTCGAGACGGTGAATGAAAAACTACCTTCGACGCTTGATGCAACTGCCCTTTGCAAGATGGCTGAGCGTGGACAGATTACCGGCGGTATACTTGATGGCCCACTTGCGTTCGATAATGCTGTCTCGCGCGAGGCAGCGGAGGTCAAAGGCATCCATTCGGCTGTTGCAGGCGATGCCGATATCCTCCTCGTGCCTGATATTGAATCCGGCAACATGCTCTACAAGCAACTACGTTATTTCTCAGGCGTCCAGGGTGCAGGTATTGTACTGGGTGCCAAAGTGCCAATCATTCTCACCAGCCGTGCGGGGGATGCCGAAAGCCGTGTCATCTCCTGCGCACTCGCATTGCTCTACACACGCACGCGGCCGATATGAGCATTGTCCTGACCTGCAACGCAGGATCAAGTAATACAAAGCTGGCGGCATTCGATATTAGCACGTTGGAATGCAAAGGCCGCATCGTCACTCACAGTACTCCTGAAACCATGGAATGGATCCGCTCTATTGGCGCATCAGGCATTGAGGCAGTCGGCCATCGTGTGGTACATGGCGGACGGGAATACCTGCAACCGACTCTGCTTACTGAGGCGGTGCTGATTAAGCTAAAAACGTATATACCTCTTGCACCATTGCATCAGCCAGCGGCGCTACATCTGATGGAAGAAGTCAAAAATTTATATCCTCTCGTGTCACAAATCGCCTGCTTCGATACGGCATTCCATTCCACCATGCCGGAAATCGAGCGCCGCTTGCCGTTGCCGATCTGGTACCATAACGAAGGTATTCAACGTTACGGATTCCATGGTCTTTCTTACCAGCATATCGCTGATGTGTTGCCGGAGTATGCGGTTGCGAACGCACATGGTCGTGTTGTCGTTGCCCATCTGGGTGGCGGGTCTTCTGCCTGCGCGCTGAAGGGTTTGAAAAGTGTTGCCAGCACTATGGGCTTCTCTACCCTCGATGGGCTGATGATGGGCACGCGCTGCGGCGCGCTGGATGCGGGCGTGATTCTGCATTTGCTCCAGCAAATGGAAATGAAACTCGAGGAAGTCGAGCGTTTACTCTACTCCCAATCCGGGTTGCTTGGCGTGTCAGGCATTAGTGCGGAGATGCGGATGCTTACTGCCAGCGACAGGCCTGAAGCATGCGCCGCTGTGGAACTTTATTGCTATCTTGCCGCCAAGCATATCGCCGCGCTTATTCCTGCGCTTGGTGGCCTTGATATACTGGTATTCACGGGCGGGATTGGCGAATTCTGCGATCCGGTCCGAGAGAAAATCACCTCTTACCTCAAATGGTTGGGTGATTTTGTTGTTTATGTTGTTCCAACTGATGAAGAAATAGTGATTGCCCGCGCATGTCAAAACCAACTTGAACCCCAGCGGTTGGGGAATGCACCTATTTGATTGCAATCAATCCTTCTCTACTGATTTCCCCTTAAAAGGGGACAATCATCACAGAGTCAGGAGACATCCTCATGCAGAAAACCATAAAACGTCATCATTACATAGCAGCAGCGGGTGCGTTGTTGATTACCATACTAGGAGTGTTGCTCCTCCTCACGGTTTCAGCAAGGGGGCAATGTGCGCCGCTCGATTTGAACTGCATGAACTTGCCGTAATGCGGCGCGGGCTGTTATGCCTACTAATGGTTCTGGCAGGATGCAGTAGCGTTGAACTGGACCATTCAACCGATTCTACACCAACTAGACCGATGAGCGACGTTGCATCCGATGCTGTATCCGATACATTTTACGGCGCATGGGACGTTGTGCAAACCCCCTTTGAAGATATTGGCCTTAAGCGAAAGCCGATTCCAGACCAGTTGAAGAGTATCGTTGCCAATCCATATGCTGTGCCCAAGGATATGAGTTGTGAAGCGTTGCGCAAGGAAATCATCGAGTTGGATACACTGGTCGGCCCCGATGTCTGCACCACTGAAAATCCCACCGGTGCAGGAAAGGCCAATCAGGATGGCTATCTCGAACAAGGTGTACGCATGGGACGGGATCAGGCAGTCGGTATGGTTGGCAGTAAAACGAACATTATTCCCTTCCGCGGGGTGGTACGGCGTATCAGCGGTGCAGATAAACACGCACAAGCGGTCGAGCGTGCCTACACTGCAGGTAAATTGCGGCGCGCTTTTCTTAAGGGGTTAGTAGCATTGCTTGCGCCGCAATGCCGCTCTGTGCCTGTAGAAAACCCCTACAGAGATGGGTAAGCCAGTCAATAAAAGTGGAATTTTATGCTTAGGATACATACTTTGCTTATCCTAGCCTTTGGGGATATGCTGCCCGAACACCATGCTTTGATGAGTTTGGAAAGCGTATGTACTCGACCATTTCACCTGATGGCATCAAACAAAACCCGCTTTTTGCCGGACTGCCCGAGCATGACAAGCGGGGTTTGCTGGCATGCGGTCATATCCGCCAATGCCCGCGTGGACAGATGCTGTTCGCCCACGGTGCTCCAGTTTCCCATTTTTATATCATTATTAGCGGCACATTCCAATTATTTCGCACCAATGTCGAGGGCCACGAGAAGACTATTGACGTACTCAAATGTGGTCGCTCGATGGGCGAGAGCGAAATCATGAATTCCTGCCACACGTACCGTGTCAATGCCGTGTCGGTTGAGGACGCAGTGGTTCTGGCATTTCCGGTCGATTGGCTGAAAGAAACAGCAAAGAAATATAGCAGCTTCGCCCTCAATTTACTTTCCATGATCTCGGGCCAAGCCCATCTGGCTGAGATAGAGGCGGAGCAACAGGCAACCATGTCCGCCGCACAGCTTGTCGCCTGTTTCCTACAGCGTTTGTGTGTGCTGTACGATTTTAATCCAGAAGGGTTCGAGTTGCCTTACAGTAAAACACTTATCGCTTCGCGGCTCGGTATGGAACTTGAAACATTCTCGCGCACACTGGCTAAACTCAAAGAGCATGGTATCAGCGTGCAGGGCACCCATGTATCGATTCATGATTTGAAACGTATTGAGCAGTATGTATGCGGCGTTTGCTCCATCTCCGAAGATTGTGCCACCCACAAGGCCATGGAAAAGAAATCAAGTTGTGAGACGCTTATTAAAGCTGCGGTACTATAACGCATACAGTTATGCGTTTCATTTATATTTTGTTACTTCTCACTTAAAACCGTGTCCCTATCGTAATCGCTCCTACATACGCGTCTGACTCTGCGAGGTCAGAGCCACCGATGGTCTTGGCAGGGAGCCAGTAGCCGCGCATGCCGAGTTCGATACGGTTGGCAATGGCGTAAGTAGTGCCGATATATGGGGCGATGGCTGGATTAACGGCATTGTTATAGCCGGTGATGAGGCCTGCATAGCTGCCGAAGCTGAGCGTCCAGTCAGGGCTGATATAAGTCTCAATCTCGCCAGCACCGCCGGCGAAGATGGAGGTACGGAAAATGGAATTATCGAACCCTCCAGCCGTAGCACCGGCGCGCAGGGTGGTATTCTCAGTCAAATTCGCGATAGGCCATGTGATGTCAACCAGTGCACCTTCGTTGTTAAACCAGCCATCGTTCCAGCCTTTCGGGCTCACGCGTTCATCCGAGTGGTACACATATGCGGGTACACCAACAGTAAGCTTCGCACGATCATCCGCTGCTGCAGCGAACTGTGGTCCGGCCATTGCGGAAACAAGGATGATATGTGCGAGAAGGTGGCGGATCATAGGTGGCTCCTGCTGTGTTACGTAAAAATAGTAACCAACCCGTTGCGATACGCAATACGGGATTCAGTAAAACAAGACAGTCATATGATAATGGCTGCCGGTGATGCAGAACTACTGCTTCATGTCGGGTGCATGCCGCTTCATTGCGGCGGCGGCCAGGCCGTAGACCATCATCATATCAAAGGAGAACGGCACGAACGCTGTCTCGAGGATGAAGCGGGCATAGTAGATGACCAGAATGGTGAAGGCATAGGCGGTGAAGATGGAGCGCTGCTGGTAAACGCTTTTCCAGATCGTGCGCGCGAACACAACCAAGGTGGTCACAAGCATCGTGAAGCCGATGATACCAGTATCGGCGAGAATTTCTAGGTATTGCTGGTGGAAGTTAAAACCGCGCGGGTCGCCAATATTCATCGATTCAAGGATGCGCCGCGCATCCATCGAGTCACCGAGCCAAAAGCCGCGGTAGCCGTGGCCGACCAATGGCGAATCATGGAACAAAGCAATTGCCTGTTCCCAGAGAATGGTGCGTCCGGTCAGGGTGGAGTCCTTACCCAGATGGTTGCTTGAGACATAGAGGAAGAGATCGACGAAGTCCGAGGTGAAGATAATGAAACCCAGAACTATCGCAATGATTGCATAGTAGCAGAGCCATCGCACGATGCGATATTTTGATAGAATGAAATACGTACTGAAGAAGATGATGAAACCCAAACCCACGGCAATGACGGAAGTGGCTGCATTCACATGGGTTGCGATCCAAGTTTCGACGAATAACAAGGGAAAGGCAAGACCGCGCAATTTAAGGGAGCTGCCAGTGTCGAGCATTACGGCTAGCGATGTCATGGCGGCAGAATAAGCGAACGTGCCCATTGCGTCCTTACTGCCGAGAAAGCCGATGAGAACATCGCCGGTTGCGGAGGGCCCCTGCCCGCCATGCAGGATGCAGCCGATACAGATGACGGAGGTTGCAATGAAAATGCTGTGCAGGAATTGCCGGTGTGTCATGCCTTGGGCGATGGTCAGTGCCGCGATTGTGCTAAGAAGGGTCTGCAGGGCTACTGATAATGTTGAACTAAAAATGTCGGACCAAAGACAGGAGATCACAAAAAAGCATGGCAGCATGATGAGGACAGGCTGGCGCAGGAGGCGCGGGATGATTGTCGCGCGGCCCAGATAGAGGACACCCACCGCTAGCAGCACGACAAGGATAGCACCTGTGGTGCCGAAGATGCGGACGTTGACGGCGATAAGCAATAGTGTACTGACGCACATGAAGAGCAGCGATGCTTTTTCTGTCTCGGCATCCGCCGGTTTGCTGAACCCTATGCCCGCCTTGTCTGCATCTAGTAGCATCAGTTTATCCGGGGTAACGGTTTAAGCATTAAACGTATGTTTCACTTTGGAACGTAGCGCGCAGAGGCCGCTATGCACCTTGGGAATATGGTGGTGGTAGGAAAGCGCGGGCTTCTCGATGAGGCGCCATGATACGATGGCCATGAGGATGCTCAAGGGCAGGCTGATGATCAGGTTCATGTACCATACATGTGCCCAGGGACCGGTGGATGCTACCAATTGCTGGATGGGGAAGGCGAACAGATAGATGCCATAAGAATAATCGCCGGAGCTGACCAGCCAGATTTTTTTTGGATTGTGAAGCCCGAGATAGATGGTGATATATGCTGCCGGGAACGCGAGGAAATAGGCACCACCGGGAATATAGATGAGGCCGAATGCCAGCGCAGCGCACAGGCATGCGAGGTCCAGCCGGAAGGGGATGCGCTCGCGGTAGACATTCATGATGGTGCCGACAAGGAAGCAGACCATCAATACGCGCGCCGGAACGCCTTGATGGATCACTGGCAGCATGATGGCGCGCAGGGCAAAGGCGAGCTGCACGGCGAGGACGAATCCGAGGAAGAGTTTCGGGCGGCGGTAGATGCCGAACACTGCCGAGATGAACAATATCACGTAGCATTCGAGTTCCACCGGGATGGTCCAGAGCTGGCCGTTCACCATGCGCGGGAAGGGGTTATGCTCGAACACGCCGGGCAGCATGTCCTGCACGTCGCCAATGATGGTGAGGAAGTACCGCGCGAAAAGCGGGTCGGCAACATAGTCTTTCAAGGAATAGGAAGTGACCAGCGGTCCCATCACTGCGGCGGATAGCACCACTACAAAGCATAGGGCAGGCAGAATGCGTAGGATACGCAGGCAGACGAAGTCCGAGATATTCTTGGTGCGGTCGAGGCTGCCAGCGACGAGAAACCCGCTAAGCGCGAAGAACATTGGTAAGATAATAATCGCAAAACCCCGCCAGGGAGAATGGGCGATTTCCTCGGTCTGCGCGTCGAGGCCTTCAGTCATCAGCACGGTGTGCCAGCTGAGTACGGCGATGGACAGTAACAGGCGCATGTAATCGAACCCCGCCGGACGCCACTTCGCTAGAGCCAGCTTGCTATGGAATGTGGCCGGGGTGGCCGTGTGTGCCTGCTGCGGAGTCATGGTTGTCGTCCTGCTATTCCATTGGCGTGAATTTGGCCGAGATGACTTCTGCGGTCAGCGGCTGGGTGTAATTGAATTTGCCGGTCCATACATCCTGCTGCGCGGAACCGGACCAGAGGCTGAAGAACATCGGCGCTGGGTTGCGCGGCAGGGGTGCACCGGCAGGCGTGCGGTAGATCTCTTTACCGTCGACAAACCAAGCGATGCCGGTCTTGGTCCATTCGAAGGCGTAATCATGGAAATCCTTCGAGGAGTCGAAGCCAAGATCGACCACTTTACCTTTGATGCCTTTGCCGTTCACGACGTAATTCACGTCCACTTTGGTCGGGTCTTTACCCAAAATTTCAAAGTCGATCTCGTCCCATTCGGGTACACCGTTCGGGGGGCCGATATAGCTGAAGAAGGCAGTGACAAGGCCCGAGCCCGCAGCGGTGCGCATGCGCGCTTCAAAACGGCCATGGCCGAGGCGATCCTTGGTGTGGAGTTCCGGGCAACCATAGGGGCGCACTTTGCCACCCCAATCGGAGATAGTGAGCAGGAGTTTATTATCCTTGATGTAAGCAGCGTTCTCGCGCCATTCACAGGATTGGTGATCGCCGTTGGTCCAGCCATGGGAAAAGTTCCAGCGCGACTTGTCGATGGTCGTGAACTTGTCCGTGAATGCTTTCACCTGTGCGGATGCGGTAGAGGCGGCACCCATCAGCGCTATTGCCATTATCGCCATGAAGTATGCTGTCTTGCTCATGTGGGCACCTGCTCGTTAGTGATTTTCATCAGAAATGCTGTGCTCTCATAGCAATTAAACTGTATAAAGCAACTCTTTATCAAGGATCGGATTAGATTTTACCTCTTCAATCCTGCTGTTTTTTAATGGTAATATGGAATGGGGCTGGCGCAGATTGGGTTAGTTGAGGCAGCATTTTTTGAGCAAGTTGAGTTGCTCTTTGGGTGTTCCATGATTGAATCTAAACTCACACTCTTTGATAACCAAGTGGAAGTGTTGTTTGGGAATACCGTTGTATTTTCTGAGCACGCGTTTGGCCTGATTCCAGAAGTTCTCAATACCATTGATGTGATTACGTCCGGCCTGGGCATAATGCGTCGAATGATTGATGCGATGATGATGAAATCCTGACACGTCGAGAGCGTTATAACTGTAAAAGTCACCCCAGCAGAGCTGGGGGGTTAGCCAGAGAATTATATCTTGGTGAGGAAGTCCTTCACCTTTTCGTATTCGACCATAATAGAATTTAGAAGGCTGTCCTTCGTGGAGGTAGGCGATTGATGCTCCTCCTGCGCTTTCTTGCA
Source organism: Rickettsiales bacterium (assembly GCA_049317085.1). GTDB lineage: Bacteria > Pseudomonadota > Alphaproteobacteria > Rickettsiales > UBA3002 > QFOX01. Next base: position 14,101 of record JBMOIY010000023.1, read on the forward strand.
AAGATCCCCGAGCGGCGTTGCGCCAAGATTGTAGGAGATGCCCTTCATAGCATGGGCATTGCTGCGCCATACCTCCTGACCTGCTTCGTCGACGGATGCCTGTAACTTGGTCAGACAGTCCTCGAAGGAGCGCATGAACTCAGCAAACAGGTTACGTTCCAGTTCTGTATCACCGTCAGTCATCTCGCGCAGGTTGGTAAGGTCAACGGATTGCATGGTGTCTCCTAAGCAGCGGCGTTTTAGTTGGTCTTTATGAACAAGGCGATGGCGTCGGCAATCTTCTGTTTATTGTAAGGTTTAACGATGAAGCCTTTCGCACCGTTTTTGCGGGAGCGGAGCACATCCGAGGTGTAGTTATTGCCGCTGACCATAACAATAAAGGCTTTCGGGTCCAGCGCAAGCAGCGAAGCGGTGAGGCTGTGGCCGTGAATGCCGGGTAACTCGATATCGAGAAAAACGATATCCGGCGCAAATTCGATGTAGCGCTCCCATGCCGTGCGGGCATCTGTCGCGGTGAAGGTACGGTAATTACGGGCAAGCACGCTTTGCAGTAATTCCATCGAAAATGGCTGATCCTCAACAATCATAATATGGGGTCCACCGCGGTAGGAACGCCCGTAGGCCGTGTCCTCGAAGGAAGTGCGCTGTTCGGTAGAGGCGATGAGCGATGGTTCAGGAACATCCGGCGTGATGACGTTGCGGCGCTCCATGGCGAACAGTGCATTGCGCTTGCACCAGATATGCAACTCGTCACGTTGTGCGTGAGCATCGAAATATAGATGACGCTGTGGTTCACGCGGTACATTGAAATGCTCGTAAAGTGCGGCTGTTACGTCTTCGATGGCGGTTTCGGTGGGGTTATAAAAGGTGACTGCCGGTTCGCCATTATCGAGGGCATACAATGCGGATTTCATATCGCCAATCAACGGTTGCAGCGTTTGCAATAACGCCACTTCCTTCATTTTTTTGCCAAGCTGCGCGCAGGGAAAACAGACCACTCCCCAGTTGGAATGGTTACTCTGGTCCTGTTCCACTCGCTCGAGCAAGCGGTCTTCGGGATGTTCATGAATTACTTCTATTTGCATAATTACTTCACACAACCAGAAATTTTCTACAATTTTTTATCAATTCGGCTCCATTGGTTGCATATACCTAATAATCAATGCAACCTAAATTTGAAGAGGGGACCAATATGCACAAGCTTTTTGTAAAATATAGTGGCAGCACCGCACATGTGCATGTAGCCCGACTTTTGAAAGACTTATAATCTATGCGTCGGATACTAGAGCACTTGCGCATTTCCCCGCGACGTATCGAGAATACGTTGTCAGTCCGCTTGTTACAGGCAGCGGCATTGCTGACACTGATGCCCCTCATCGCCACAGCAGGGTATGGTTTTTATCACAAGCATGCACTTGCGTCCTACACTGCAGAAGACCGCAAGGCAAATCAGCTAATCAGCGGCCTTACGCGTGGTAATTCCGATGCATCCTACAACCTGCGCATGGCCGCGCTCACCAGCGATGCGATCTGGATAACGGCCTATTATGAAAAATCTACAACCATGGATACGTCGCTGGCGCAATTTAGTACTGAGTCACTGAGTGTCGATATGCGAACCTTACTGGATACGGTTATAGCAGCACGGCAGCGCACGAAGCTGATGGAAGCTGATATCATCCGCTACATTGAACAGGGCCAGCCGTTTAATGCAAATCAGCTGCTGGTAGGTGCGGATTACTTGAAATTGAAACATGATTACAGCGCGAATGTGAGTGCGCTGGATATGGCACTCGAGAAGCAATCGGCAATGGGAATCGATAATATTTCCAATACTTTTGACCATCTCATCACGCTTATTGTCCCCTTGATTGTGCTGTTGGTAGTGGCATGGTTCATCGCGCTGCGCCTCATTATGCGCTGGCGCAGGGAATTAGTGCTGGCAAATGCGAATAAGGACCGTGGCGTACGCGCCGTAACTTTGCTGCGCAGCGTCGCAGAAGCTGCGAATAAGGCAGCGAACATCGAGGAAGCTGTGCAGTCAACATTGCAGTATGTATGCGACTATATCCAATGGCCGGTCGGCCATGCGTATGTGCTGGACAATATGGCGGGGGTGCTGCAATCAAGCCGTATCTGGCATATGAAGCCCGAAGACTTAGTACGGCTCAAGCCCTTCAAACATATTTCGGAGGGCATGACCTTCGAGTCCGGTCAGGGGTTGCCAGGGAGGGTATGGCAAGAAGAGCGCCCTATCTGTGAGCAGGATGTAACGTCCGAGACATTTCCGCGACATCTGGCGACACGAGAAACGGGTTTGATCGGCGCGTTCGCGTTTCCAATCATCACCGAAACACAGACCTGGGTGCTGGAATTCTTTTCCTCGCAAGCAATCGCGCCGAGCGAAGAATTCGGCGATATTGTGATGAAGGATATCAGCTGCCAACTGGAACAGGTCATTAAACGCACCGAGTCTCAGGTGGCGCTGGAGAAGGCTGAGGGACAGGCGCGTGAGAATCAGCGTTTCCTCGATATCATCATTGATAACATCCCAATCGCAGTATTCGCAAAGGATGTGAAGAAGGGCTACCGCTGGGCGGTGTGGAACCGGATGGCCGAGAAATTGTTCGAGCTGCGCGCCGACCAGGTAATTGGCCGAACGGACTATGATGTGTTTCCTCAGGAGGAAGCGGATTTCTTCCACCAGACCGACCTAAATGTGATGGAAGCCCGCCAGGTAATAGAGATTGAGGCAGAACCGGTAACTACACAACGCGGCACCTGGATGGCGCATACCATCAAGGTGCCGATCTATGACGAGACTGGCCAACCGAGCATCTTACTGGGCATTCTCGAGGATATAACCGGATCACGTGTGCAGGAAGAACAACTCAAGCAATATGCTGGCGAACTTGAGATCCAGCAGCATGAATTGATGCATGCGAAGGAACAGGCCGAAAAGGCCAATGCCTCAAAAAGTGATTTTCTTGCCAATATGAGCCATGAGATCCGTACGCCGATGAACGGGGTGCTAGGCATGACCAGCCTTTTGCTCGATACAGAAATGACGCCCGAGCAACGCGGATGGACCGAGATCATCCAGCGTTCCGGTGAGAATCTGATGGAGATAATCAACGATATCCTAGATTTCTCGAAGATCGAGGCTGGGATGCTAACACTCAATCCGTCACCGTTCGCCCTTGAGAGTACGATCATGGACGTGACGGAACTGCTGGTATTGAAGGCTAACGAAAAAGGCATCCAGCTGATAGTCGACCTTGCGGCTGAGCTACCACCGTTGGTGGTAGCGGATGCGCTGCGCTTCCGGCAAATTTTATTCAACCTTACGGGCAATGCCATCAAGTTTACAGAGCGGGGGCACGTACTCGTCCGTGTACAGGCAACGCCGGTGGAAGGCCGCCTGCGTCTCAAGGTAGAAGTTGCGGATACCGGGATCGGCATTTCGCAGGAAAAACTGGAGCATATTTTTGAGAAATTCACACAGGCCGAAGAATCAACCACACGGCGCTTTGGTGGTACAGGGCTTGGCCTTACCATATGTAAGCGCCTGTGCGAGATGATGGGTGGCACCATCCATGCAAGCAGCGAAACACGTCGTGGATCGACGTTCACTTTCACTATTCTTGCTGACACGCTGGCGGAGGTAGCTGCCACCACTAGCCCCATTCCTTCTACCGAGCTTGCAGGTCTCAAAGCGCTCATTATCGATCCATCACCATTCTACCGCGATATACTTTGCAGTTACCTTGAATTTTGGAAAATGTCGTGCGACACGATGGCTACGGCAGAGAACGCACTGGCGTTGCTTAAGGGTGCGGCGCTTAAAGACAGTCCTTACGATTTTGTATTCATTGACCACTCTACCAGCGGCACAGGGGGAATGCAAATTGCACCGTGGCTGGCCTCTGCCAGCATCCTGATGGATTCAGGCTTCTTCATCATTACGTCTAGCAAGCACATTACCAGTGATACTCTTCAAGATAACGGTTTTGCAGGGTTCTTTACCAAGCCTTATTATCCGGGGCAATTGAAGGCAGCATTGCAGGTATTGCGGGATGCGCGGCTGAAGCGGCAGAAATTACCGCTAATCACGCAACATGTTATTAACCAGATGCAGCAGACACCCCGCACCAAGGCGATACCAAAGAATGTCTTCACAGGAGCTAGAGTGCTTGTGGTGGAGGATATGAAGGTCAATATCATGCTCATCACCAAGATACTTACCAAGCTGGGCTGTGAGGTGAGCACGGCCGAGAATGGGCGCGAGGCGGTGACGATAATGCAGCAAGAAGATTTCGATATCATCTTTATGGATTGCCAGATGCCAGAAATGGACGGATTCGAGGCTACTGGTCGTATTCGTGCACGTGAGGTACAGGAGTGCAAAGGTCAGCACCGCATCATTGTCGCGCTAACGGCGGATGCGATGACGGGAGACCGAGAAAAATGCTTGAGCGCCGGGATGGATGATTATCTGAACAAGCCCTTAAGTCCGGAACAGATTAGCGATATGTTGCAGAAGTGGCTGCATGGTAATGCAACCTGAACCTCAAGAAAAAGGCTGGCACATTTATAGCACCATCCTTTGCTCTGGGAATTTTACGTAGTTAGAAGTGGTAACTCAGGCCCATGAGAATATCATTCGGGCTAGGGTCAATGTCCACTTTCTCTTCATACCAGGTGTGGGTATTTTCACTTCGTCGCCGATTTCGACATGGAGTTTCCGATCTGGCCGCTGACCTGAAGACCCACATTGGCATAGTTTTTTGGCTCGAGTTTTCCTTGCGCGGTGACAATATCTTCGATGCAGCCCAGTTCGATGGTTACGGCACGTACTTTTTTATTCCATCCGTGTTGGGTTGCGCTAGTATCGCGACCATTCATTCATGGAGACTTTATGCGATCTCATTTATCCGTGCTGCTGGCGTCGCTTGCACTCAGTGTCCCCGTTCATGTAGTGGCCGCCGATGCACCCAAGGCGCTTACTGTAAAAGTAGAGGGCATTACGGATGGCGAGCCAGTACCCGTCAAAAATGCGGTGTGCCGCCCCACCATCATCGGTAAGAGCGATACGAAGGGCAAGAATCTGCGCCCGGCGATTAAATGGTCAGCGGTGCCAAAACTGACAAAATCCATTGCAGTATTCATGATGGACCCGGATGTGCCCGTGGATTTCTCAGATGCGGGGAAGGACGGGGTCATTATCGCCCGCGATGCGGCGCGGCAGAATTTCTTCCATTGGGCGGTAGTGAATGTGCCGCCACTTACTGGCTCGCTGCCGGGGGCAAAGCCGGGTGAGACCCTGAAAGTGGGCACCGAACTTGCGAATGATATGGGCAAGAACAAGTATGTGCCTTCCGAGGGGGCTTATGGCGGCCCCTGCCCGCCCTGGAACGACGCGCGACTGCATCATTACCATTTTATCGTGCTGGCGCTGGGCGAGGAAGCAGGCGTAAATACGACAGAGGATGCAAAAGCGGCCTACTCGCGGCTGATCGACAGCCCGCATGTGCTGGCGAAGGGGGCAAGCGTGGGCACCTATACCCTCAACCCGAAGATGCGCCACTAATCGCGGTTGCCCGCGCCCGCCAAATGGTTTAGCAGAAAAGCGAACCGTAATGTGGAAGTGTGGCCGAGTGGTTTAAGGCACTAGTCTTGAAAACGGTTTGAAGTGAATGCGGAAGGGTGTCCGAGTGGTTTAAGGAACTGGTCTTGAAAACCAGCGTGGGCGCGAGTTCACCGTGGGTTCGAATCCCACCCCTTCCGCCACCGTTACGTCTTAAAAAGACAAAACGTGGACAAATTTGGGACACTAAACCACAAGCAACCACAGCAATTGGATTTTTCCTCTGTACCCTAACTTGTACCCTAAAAAAGGTAGGCTGGCGATGCGAGGGATCTAAAAATCCCCTACGTCATATGCACACGCCAGCAAAAGCTAGGCCATACACATCGTATCAGTACACATAAAATCAATGCACTGAGGCATTCTTAAAATTACAGTCAGTGCTACTTAGGGGCCGATAAGTCTTAGTCTGATGACTCTTTTTCTGCCCTTGAGAAGGAATTAATCAATGCCGCACCTATAATGCCACTCCCACCAAGTAACGGCAGCCACCAACCCTCCATGTGCGGGATACTCAGTAGGTGCATACTGCCATCAATCATCACTACCCCCATGATCATGAGCGCAGACATCCAGCGATGGAGCTTCTCGCCCAGCCACAGCATTTTATTGGCCGCCCAACGATGGAAGATGGCAAGCGCAACAGCCAGCGCGATGATGGCATAGCCGCGATAAAGCAACATGGTATTGTGGGTTAGCTTGTAGATGGGCGGCACATCAAGCCAAGCAATGCCCCACCAGAGCAAGCCAGCGATCAAAAGTGTAACGCATAGCAACGCCCAGCGTAATGGATTCATGTGTTTGGCTATAATCATAACAGTACGCCTCCTGCATGATTTTCTTGTGATTGCTGATTCTCCATGCGGGTTTTCCACGTTGGTGCGGCATCTTGTTCTTTGTCTTTTTCCGCCATGCGCTCGACATCTTCCTCTTTCACGCCGAACAGTTTTCCCACCGCTTTGGTGGCGGGAAGAATCGCTTTTTCGCCTGTCCATGTATCGAAGGAGTGCATTTTATTGGGTGCTAGCGCACGGGCGGCCACCACCACGCCAGCGGTCACTAATATGCCGGATAATACCGAGGTGCTTTTGAGCAGAAATTTCTGGCTAAATGGTATCGGGCTTTTATCTGCCCACATTTGATAGCCGGTGTTGAGGCCGAGCGAAAACCCTGTCCACACCACCGCTTGCGGGAAGTGGCTCATTTCATATTCATACACTTTCGCTGCGTGATCCTTGTATTCCTGCGAATCAGCGGCAACATTGTGTTTCTTTGCCCAGTCTTTGTTGTCGCGACCTACGCCCCACTTAAACAGCGGACGCATGACCGGTTCGCAGAGCTTGCGAACGCCGTTCATAAAATTCGGGAACATGCGCTGTACGCCGATGGTCAGCGGCACAGCACCGAAATCGCCGATAAACTCGCCCTTGGCATATTGCACAAATCGCTCTTTTGAGAAGGCTTGCTTGCTCGCCAGCTTTACCTTTTCCCAGCGGCTTAAATTCGATGGCGGATGATGGTGGTCATGCGTGCAATTCGGACCATGATCGTGGTGGTGATGGCCTCCGTCCTTGCTATGGTCATGGCCGCAGCCTGGAATCAACCAGCGCAAATATCCATCCGTTGCTGCATTGATCGGTGGGTTTAGAAAATCCGTGAGCGTGCAGTAGAGCGAGTGGTTAATGGTGTAGGCAATATCTTTTGCATGTTGCTGCTTGGTTTTTTGCCGCTCTATTTCTTCAGGTGTTTTCTGCTTTTGCAGGATGATGGTTGACGTTGGCGTTTCATGCTTCTTTGCGTGCCATTCCTGAGAGCGTCGCACGGCCTCGATGTAGGCTGCGCCGTCATTTGCAGCGAGGTCGGACGTGAGCTTGGCGGCGGCTTGGCGTTCTTGCAGCCAATCCAGCGTCATGGCGTGGATACGCGCTTCGGAGGCAGCAGGAAGCTGCTTGGCAAGCGCCTTCATCAGCGGTTAGTGGAGAGCACCGTTTGGGTCAAACGCTGCGGCTAGCTCGTCATGCTCAAGCATCATGCCTTTGGCCGTCGCATCGATATGCGCGATCACTTGCGGCGCACCTGCTGCATTAAGGTGTAACAAATCATTCAGCACATCCTTCATTTTTACATCACGCAACGATGGAACAACTGGCGTATCCGTTGGTGATTCTTTGGCAAGTGACTGGTAATAATTCGGCTGCATCACCTCTCTCGCGAATGCCATTGCTTCGGCGGCGCGGCGACGCATGATCTGCTGCATAGCTTCTTTTGCTTGGGCAGGAAGCGTTTGGTAGCGCGTGTTGGGTGCAACGTGTTTCTGCACATCCAGCAGCACTTCGCTTGCGGCATCAACAAATTCTGGCGTAACGATAGCATCCGCAATGGCGCGTTGCTCGCTGGCAATTTCGCGTGCCACTTGCTCTGGTGTTTTTCCTTCTGCTTTCCCCTTATGGAGCTGCGCGACCACTGCTTTGCGAAATACAGCATTACGGTAAGCGTCCATTGTTAGTGGTACTGAGGTGTTGCTCATAATGTTCGCGCCTCCGACGATGTGGAAGGCTCAACACGCGCTTTCCAGTCTTTGGGTTTCGGAGCGTCCTCTTTCTTCTTATCGGGTTTGCCGTATTCGTTAATCAGATAGGCTCCGA
>JBMOIY010000024.1:0-22388 GCA_049317085.1 Rickettsiales bacterium
GGAACAGGTCATAAATGCCGCTACCATCCGGCCAGCGCATATCCTCGATGAACAGGTCGTTATTCACCGTGATCCAGTGACCCTGCAGCACCGCATTCAAAAAGTCCCGCGCCACCGCAATTTTCTTTGCACGCGGCATATCGTCTGTCAGCAACTTCTGCATCAGTTCCTGCACCAGATACACCGAGAAACGGCCATAATAGGCGTAGACCATCACCGCCATCAACCCATCATCCTTGAGCAGGCTGGCGAGTGCCGCTAGCCCCGCATTCGGGTCAGGCAGATGGTGCAGCACCCCGCTGGATTCGATCACATCGAACTGGCCAAGCCCCGCACTCGGTGCATCGAGGATGGACATATGCTTGAACGTCACTCCGGTGAGCCCGCGCTTTTTCATCCGCGCCTGCGCGATTTCGATCGACTTGCCCGAAATATCAAGCGCCACAATCTCCGCATCGCAGCCAATCAGTTCCTCGGCATACTGGATCGCTGTATCCCCGGTGCCGCACCCACCGATGAGGATACGCAACCCTTTGCGCATATCACGCTTGCCGCCCCATCCTGCATGGCTGAACGCCGTCATTGAATAGGAATCGCAGCAGGAAAAGAACGTCCCTTCCTGCTCCACATCACGGAACGGGTAGGGATAATCCTCATATTGCCCGCGCACTTCGGTCGAATAAGCCTCGGGCGATTGGGTAGCAGCGCTCATCGTCAACTCCTTTAAGCGGCCATGTATCCCGGCAGCCATGTTTCGTTCGCATCCGCCAGCAACGCGATGGGAATGCGCATCACGTCTTCGACGATAAGCAGGTCTGCAATCGTTGTGCCAAGGTCGGTGAACGGAATCGACACCTGATTCAACTGCAACATGACTTCATCCTTCTGCCCCAGCGCAACCGCGATAAGGTAGCGCGCCTGGTCCTCACCGAACGCATACGCATGCTGTGGCAAACCACTGACGAAGCGGACTTGTGCACCGATGCCGCGCGGCAGGCACATCTCGGTCAGCGCCACCAGCAACCCACCATCACTCACATCATGGCAGGCCGAAATCAACGCATGTTCAATCAGGCTACGCACCATCGACCCATGGCGACGCTCAAGTGCAAGGTCGACACTCGGCGGCGCACCCGCTTCACTATCCGCAACCTCGCGCAGATACAGCGACGCACCCAGATGCCCCTTCGTTTCGCCGATGAGCAAGATGCTATGCCCAACTTCCGTAAAGGCGCTGCCCACCCGCTTGCTCGCATCCTTCAGTAATCCAACCCCGCCAACCGCCGGCGTCGGCTGCACGCCGATGCCATGCGTCTCGTTATAGAGCGACACATTCCCCGACACGACCGGATAATCGAGCGCCTTACACGCCTCGGCCATCCCTTGGATCGCGCCAACAATCTGCCCCATAATCTCGGGCTTCTGTGGGTTACCGAAATTCAGGCAATCAGTGATCGCAAGCGGCGTCGCGCCCACCGCGCACAAATTGCGGAAGCTTTCCACCACCGCCTGTTTGCCCCCTTCATAGGGGTCGGCAAACACATAGCGCGGCGTGCAATCCGTCGTGATGGCGAGCGCCTTGTTCGTGCCATGCACCCGCACCACCGCCGCATCGCCACCCGGGCGGCCGATCGTATCGTTCATGACCATATGGTCGTATTGCTGCCAGATCCACCGCTTGCTCGCGATATCCGGCGACGCCATCAGCGCTATCAGTGCGCGGCCCATATCATGCGCCACCACCTCTTCTGCTTTCACCACCTCGCGCTTGGGCGTCTCGCTGTACGGCCGGTCATAGATCGGCGCAGCATCCGAAAGCGGTGCGACGGGAATATCGCACACCACTTCGCCATGATGGGTCAGCACCATGCGGCCCGTATCGGTCAAGGTCCCGATGGTCGCGCAGGCCAAGCCCCATTTCTTCATGATGGCGAACGCCACATCCTCGCGGCCCGGCTTCACTACCATTAGCATCCGCTCCTGCGACTCTGACAGCATGACTTCATACGCCGTCATTCTCTGTTCCCGCATCGGAATGTCCTCAATGTTCATGGCGATGCCAAGTCCACCTTTGCTGGCCATCTCGAGCGACGAACAGGTCAATCCCGCTGCCCCCATATCTTGAATGGAAATGATAGCATCCGTTGCCATCAGCTCAAGGCAGGCTTCGATAAGCAGTTTCTCGGTGAACGGGTCACCCACCTGCACGGTCGGGCGCTTCTCTTCCGTCGTCTCATCAAATTCCGCGCTCGCCATCGTCGCACCATGGATGCCATCACGCCCCGTCTTCGCCCCGAAATAAATGACAGAGTTGCCGACGCCCGAAGCCTTCGAGTAGAAAATCTTATCCGCATCGGCAAGTCCCACCGCCATCGCGTTAACCAGCGGGTTGCCGTTATAGGATTTGTGGAAGATCGTCTCACCCCCAACGGTCGGCACGCCGACACAGTTGCCATAATGCGAAATTCCCGCCACCACCCCATTCACGATATGCCGCGTCTTCGGATTACTCGGCTCACCAAAGCGCAAAGCATTCATCAGCGCGATGGGGCGTGCGCCCATAGTGAACACATCCCGCAGAATCCCGCCGACCCCCGTCGCCGCCCCTTGGAACGGCTCGATGAAGCTCGGATGGTTATGCGATTCCATTTTAAAGATGCAGGCTTGCCCGTCGCCGATATCAACGACCCCAGCATTCTCCCCCGGCCCGCAGATGACTTGTGGGCCCGTAACCGGGAAGCTGCGCAGCCACTTGCGCGTGGTCTTGTAAGAGCAATGCTCGCTCCACATCACCGAAAAGATGCCAAGCTCTACCAGATTCGGCGTGCGCCCAAGAATATCAACCACCCGCTCATACTCATCATGCGTCAACCCGTGCGCTTCAATGACGTCCTTGGTGATGCCGCTCACGGCACCATCCTCAATGACCGGCTTCTGCTTCAGCTCTTTTTTCATAAACACCTCTAAGCACCCGTTATAACTGCCACACACCCAAGCGCAAGCGATGCCATGCCGCAATCCACCACCATTGTAGAGTTGCCGAGCCTGTCAGGGTTACGTATACTGGCCCTCACAGGAGAAAAATATGCGCTGGCTGATACGAATGCTGATCTTTTGGGCCATCAGTGCCCCGCTGTTCTACCTGTTCGGCCTGCCCTACCTGCTCGAGTTGCTCAGCAAAAAAGCGCAAACCCAAGGCCATAGCCAATGCATCGAACAGATCACGAAAGAAGGCATCATCGGCAAACCGGACTCGCCCATCTCCCCCGACCGTGGTGAAACCTACTGCCACTGCGTCAGTGATGGCTTGACCTTGGGCAAAAATGACGTATTGGACATGGTACGCAAGAAACCACCCACCTTGCTCACGGCCACCGCCCAAGCGCAGGCAACCAAATGCACCAAGGAACTTGAGGACGAGATGCGCGCCCGCGCTCAGCCCTCTATTCCTGCCCAGCCTGCCCCGACCCCCGCGGCCGATGCACCCGAGATCAATTTCTAACCGACGGATAGTTATATGACCGAGAACCCAGCCTTCACCGCCATCGAGGCCGACATCAAGAACAACGACATCGTGCTGTTCATGAAAGGCAGCAAGAAGCTTCCCCAATGCGGCTTCAGCGCCACCGTCGCCGCCATCATGGAACGCCTCGGCATCACCGAGTATAAGGACGTGAACGTGCTGGCCGACCAGGAGATCCGCGAGGGCATTAAGGCCTTCAGCAACTGGCCCACCATCCCGCAACTCTACGTCAAAGGCGAATTCCTCGGCGGCTGCGACATCGTGCGCGACATGTACCAGTCGGGCGAACTGCAAACCCTGCTGAAAGAAAAAGGCATCGCAGTGAAGGATGAGAACGCGGCTTAAAGTTTAGCCGCCGCTTTGCGTAACGCATCATTCATCCGCGTCTGCCAACCTGCTCCGGTTTTTTTGAACGCCGCTAAAATATCCGCGTCGAGTCGCAGGGTTTGTGAAACCTTCGGACTTTCAAGCGGAGGACGCCCTTTGCCACGGCGTATGAGTTTATCGCCGTTGTAAAAGTCCGCCATCTCAAACCATTCTTTGGTAAGCTCTGGCGCGTCATCAGGGTCAACCCAAACTTTTTTGCGCAATTTCTTGGTACTGCTTTTTTTCTCGCTCATTGGCTTTCCTCATCGATATTATATGCCGTTTTTTCTTACGCGGCGTCCATACTACGATAATCATGCGTTGGTTCAAAAATCCGACCGTGATAGTGCGTTTTTCGCCATAGTTGATTCGTAAGTCCTCAAAATCAAAATGGTTGCCTGCAAAAACTTCTGCGGCTTGTTCAAAATCTAATCCTCGCTCTTTTATTGTCCGATCACGCTTGGTAGGATCGTAAGATAACTTCTTAGGCATACTAAACCTCTATGGTTGGTAAATTTTAAATCCATCTTAATCTCCCACCGGTTAATTCCGTATGCGTATATCGGGTTAATCCCCTTATATTGAGAGTGTACCTAGACCATCTAGGCTCACCATTTATTGGTACTACAATAAATAAAAAAATGCAAGCTTTATCGTAGCTACATAAATACTAGCTCCGCCCCTTATACGCACCCTTACCCTTATCTTTATCCTGCGCCACATTCGGCGTCTGGTTCGCGGCCATGCCCCCCAACTCACGCTTATCGGCAAGCGACGCCTGCATCCCGAAATTCGCCAGCTCATGCCCGATATTGCGTACGGATTTCTCCATCCCCGAATTCGCTAAGAACGCGAGGCGCAGCTTACGCAAGGTTTCTTCACTCATGATCCAGGTCAGCCATTGCATGAACATGTTACGCTGCCGCGTCACCTCCATGCGCTTCGCGGCGGCGAGATGCTGGTCCAGCTCCAGCTCCTTCTCCGCCGCCCGCTCGCGCAACTGGTCGCGGATGGCCTTGACGATGCTGATGCGCACCACCTCCGACTCCCCCTCGAGCAGCTCCGCGAGCTTCACGTCGCAATCCGCCTCGTTATTCGCCATCGCCTGAATCAACGCCTCGATCTCCGCCTGTTTATCACGCAGGATGGCATCCATATCGGCATCGGCCGGGCGAACAGTGGGGAGTTTATGCATGGGTTGAATCTAACATAACCCATGCAAATTCCCGATAGGTTTTTTGCTAGGCTGCATTTTCCTGCAGGGCCGGGTAATCCGTATAGCCAGCCGCGCCGCTACCATAAAAGGTTTTGCCATCGGCAGGGTTCAGTACCGCACCCGACGCAAAGCGCTGCGGCAGGTCCGGGTTGGCGATGAACAGGCGACCGAATACCACCGCATCCGCCTCCCCCGCATCGAGCACCTGCTGCGCGGTTTCATGGGTAAATTGCTCATTGGCGAAATAAAGCCCCCCAAAGGCTTTCTTCAATTCGGGGCCGATACGCCCCTCACCCAGATGTTCGCGCGCACATATGAATGCAATGCCACGCTTGCCAAGCTCTTTAGCAACATAACTGAACGTGGCGAGTGGATTGGAATCCCCCATCGATTGCGCATCCCCACGCGGTGATAGGTGCATGCCCACCTTGCTCGCGCCCCAGACAGAAATCACCGCATCGGTCACTTCCAGCATCAAGCGTGCACGGTTCTCGATCGACCCGCCATACACATCTGTGCGCATGTTCGACCCATCCTGCAGGAACTGGTCAAGCAGGTATCCGTTCGCGCCATGGATTTCAACACCGTCAAACCCGGCTTTTTTGGCGTTCTCCGCCCCTTGCCGGTATTCCTCGATGATACCCGGAATCTCCGACAGTGCGAGCGCCCGGGGCACCGGATAGGCCTGCGCAGGCCGCATCAAACTCACATTACCTTTGGCCGCTATGGCGCTGGGTGCCAACGGCAACGCCCCGCCAAGGTAATCCGGATGCGAGATGCGCCCGACATGCCACAATTGCAGGATCATCTTACCGCCCGCTTTATGGACCGCCTCAGTCACCAGTTTCCAACCCTCGACTTGCGCGTCCGACCAGATGCCCGGCGTATTGAGATACCCGACGCCCATCGGCGATACCGAAGTTGCTTCCGAGAAAATCAATCCGGCGCTGGCCCGCTGTGCGTAATATTCAGCCATCAGCGCGTTGGGCACACGGCCCTCGCTTGCCCGGCACCGCGTCAGCGGCGCCATGAGGATAAGGTTCGGCAGGCGGGCAATATCGCCCAGTTGTAGGGGGTCGAACAGGCTGGGCATAGAAACTCCTATAATGATGTGCGCCACCATATAGCACGCCATGGAATAAAAAAGGGCAGCGTAAAGCTGCCCTTTTCGAAATCGTAGAAATGAATCAAACTAGCGTGAGTAAAACTCCACCACCAGGTTCGGTTCCATTTTCACTGGATAGGGTACATCCGCCAGTTTTGGCTTGCGCGTGAAGGTCGCCTTCATCGCTTTGCTGTCCATGTCGATATATTCCGGAACATCACGCTCGGGCGATGCAACGGACTCGAGCACGAGCGCCAATTGTTTCGATTTCTCTTTCAGTTCGACCACATCGCCTTCGCTGACCTGATAGCTTGGAATGTTCACGCGCTTGCCGTTCACGCGCACATGGCCATGGTTCACAAACTGGCGAGCGGCGAATACGGTAGGAACAACGCACATGCGGTAAAGCACGGCATCCAGGCGCGACTCGAGCAGTGCGATCAGGTTCTCCGAGTTGTCGCCTTTCATGCGGCGCGCTTCCTCGTACAGTTTGAAGAATTGCTTCTCGGTGATGTTGCCGTAGTAAGCCTTGAGCTTTTGCTTGGCGCGCAACTGCGTGCCGTAATCCGACAGTTTCTTTTTGCCCTTGCTAGCGACACCATGCTGGCCCGGTGCATAGTTACGGCGATGGACGGGATCTTTCGCGCGGCCCCAGAGTGCTTCACCCAGACGGCGGGAAATCTTATACTTCACGGCATGACGTTTTGACATGACCAATTCCTTTCAACAAAATCCTATCCCCAGTCGGGCACGATTGCCCGGTAACTTCTAAGGAGAGGGGGATATGCGCTCCGGCCTTAAAAGGAGGCGGGAACATAGCAAGGAACGGGGCTCCGTCAAGCATAACCTTGCCCATTACTGCCTTTTAGCCGCGCGTAGCCTCCCATGACGACCCCGAAGTGAGGGAGTTTGAGGCTGATACCCTTTCCTCATCAGGCAAGCCGCAGCGAAACGAAAAAGGCCAGCTTTCGGTGGCCTTTTGATAACCAACCTACCGGAAAACCGCCTAAAGCGCCGCTACTTGACCCTCGGTCAAGGGTGTGCGGGCTGCTGCTACCGCCGCTGCGTGAGCAGGTGCAGCCTTGCCATCTGCTTCCATGCGGGCGTTCATCGCAGCCATATCAGCTGGCGTTACGGAGTTCATGTAGTTTTGGCCGGAAGCTGCCGCCACCGCTGCTACATCCGCCTGTGCGGAACGGGCCTGCGACTCTAGCTCCACATGCGTCGCGTGCGCTGCACGGGCATTATTCCAGTTAAGCAAAGCGTAGGCACCTGCCGCAAGCCCAGCCCCTGCAACCACATACGGGTGACCGCGCAGGCTGCGCACGATTTTGCCGGTAACACGCATCACGCCTGCAACCGGCTGCTTGGCAATCGTCACCGTGCTATGGGCGACCGCACCCCCAACCACCGCACCGGTCGCCGCAGAAATAGCCATGGTCACTTTCGCGATCGGCTTGGCACCAGCACCAATAAGTTTAAATGGCGTATGCACTACATCCATCAATGCGCCAGCGACCTTCCCCACCGCACCTTTACCATCCAGCGTATGTTCGACGAGATTCTCAGCAAAGCTCTTCACACCCGCTTTATTCAGTGGTGCCGTGAACGACTCTTTGAGATAGTTGAAACTTTTGCTGAGTGAAGCCATGGGATACGTAACTTTCGCTAATTAGCCGACCTGTAGTTGCTGTTGGTTGGTCACGCCGAACCCTTGCGCCGTGCCGGCATCGATCCGCGAACCCGCGGCATTCATGCGGCTGCCTTGCGGCGGGAAGTTATATTTCTGACCATTCGTTGCCTCCGCCACTTGCGCAATGGATTGGGCGCGCAACGCCTCGATCTGGAGCTTGGCCTGCACCGCTGCATAGCGCTCCGCCTGCACACGTTCCGATGCGTTGGAACCACCGCTGATGCCACCGAAGATCGTCGCAAGCCCACCCGGCAGCCACGAAGTGCCTAAACCAGCTATCGAACCGACGAACGCACCCGCAACGGCCATCAACGCAAAGGGTGCACTCGTCACCAGCAATGGAAGGGCGATCGCACCTGCGATGGTAACACCCGTGATCCATAGGGCAGTGGCAGTCAGGCCCTTTTTCAGCGCCCCACCCACTGCGCCTGCCGCGACATTCGCTGCGCCGCCGACAACGCCGTGATCAACTGGTGTAATGTAATCGTTACGCATACTGTTCCCCTTCAATGGGCTTTATTCCAGTCTTCAGAATACCACGCCGCCATCGCCAGTAGTGTGAAGCTTTTATGACAATCCGCAGGGTTCAGGCTGTTAATAACCAACACCCGGGCCACCCGGCGGTTCATGGGTCACGCGGTCCTGCCAATAGGTCTTGTAATCCATCGCATTCTCATTGGCACGCTCGCGGAACTGGCGGGCTTTTTCATCCTGGTAGCGCTGATACCGATTGTGCACACTGCGGTAGTCCGCCCGATTCGGCGGTGCCGATTCCTGGATCGTTTTACGTTTTACCAAGTCCTCGGCATATACTTCCCCGCGATGCTGGCGCATCACCGCCCGGTAGCCACCGGTCACGAACCCATACGCCCCTCCTGCCGCGGCCCCGGCCGCAAGCCCCGCCGCCGCCCCGACCATCACTGCGGCAATGCCCCAGCCGGTCGCGGCAACCATAATACCGTAGATCACCCCCGCGACGATGCCAGACTTGAAACCCAAACGCCCCAGAACCGACATATCATCCAGACCATCCGTCAGCGTCCCGCCGATGAAATTCTTCACATACCGTAATGGCCGCAGGTAATCATGCTTGGTCTTAACCGACGCAATGGAATGCGCCGCCTGCGCCACAACACTGGGTTGCGGCGATGGGGTGGGCTGAGGAGCTGGTACAGGTGTGTCCATAGTTCTTCCTACCCTCAACTATACCCCAAAGCCCTGACCGCGATTATGAAGCTTTTGTGACATTTGGCCCGATGAATAGCCGCCAATTAAGGATGCGCAGCGCTTTACTGCGCGAGCCGCGAAGCGCAGGGAGTTTGAGGGCGATGCCCTCATCAGGCGCGAAACGCTAATAACTACTAGCGTTCCTTACGCAGCGCCTTGATCATCCCACGCCACGTCGCGATTTCCTGCTCGCTCAATCCCGCCCGCACCAGCGTGCCACGGATGTTGCGCCACATCACATCCTTCTTCTCCGGCACCCGCCAGAAATTCTCGTCGTCGAGCCCCGCCTCTATCTGGCCAAGCAATCCTTCAAGCTGTGCGCGCGTCGCGACTTGAAAGCCTTCCCCCGCGAGGGGGGAAGGCTTCAGAGCGGCACCCGCTATACCTGACATGAACCATTCATACGCACACACCACCACCGCCTGCCCGATATTGAGCGACGTGTATTCCGGCGCGACAGGAATGGTGACGACCGCATCGGCCAGCGCCATGTCCTCGTTCTCCAGCCCCGTGCGCTCCGGCCCGAACATCACCGCGCATTGCTCACCGCGCGATGCACGCGTCCGCAATGCCTGCATCGCCGTGCGCACATCCATCACCGGCAGGCTCATCGCCCGCTCCCGCGCCGTCGTCGCCAGCACGAATTGGCAATCGCTGAGCGCCGCGAAGGTCGTTTCATGCACCGCCGCATCATCAATGACATTCAGCGCTTTGCCAGCGGTGTCGCTCGCCTTCGGGTTCGGCCAGCCATCGCGCGGGGCCACCAGCCGCAACTCGCCAAGGCCAAAATTCGCCATCGCCCGCGCCGCCGCGCCGATATTCTCGCCCATCTGCGGGCGAATGAGAATGATACTTGGTTGTTGCAACACGACTACCTATATTAGGACAAAGAATGTAAAGGAACGGGCATGGATAGCAAAACTCTAGGGCAATCGCTAGCGGTAGGTGACATCGTCTTCGTCCATATCGACATCCTCCCCTTCCGCAAGATCGCCTGCGACACAATGAGCTGGACCAACCATGTCGGCATCGTGACCAGCATCGACGGTGGCGAACCTATTGTATCGGAAAGCACCTTCCCCTTCTCCAAACACACGAAGCTTTCCGCCTTCCTCAAACGCAGCAAGGATGGCCGCACCACCATCAAGCGTCTGCCCCAGCCCATCACCCCCGAGCAGCAGCACGCCATCCGCATGGCAGCCAACAAGCGTCTTCGCAAATTCTATGATACCGGGTTCAACCTCGCCTCGCGCCGCCAGTTCTGCTCACGCTTCGTCCATGAAATCCTGAAAGAAGCGCTCGATGTCCAAGTCGGCAAACCCCAGAACCTGCGCGAGCTGCTCACCGAAAACCCAGATGCCGACATGCGTTTCTGGCGCCTCTGGTATTTCGGTCGCATCCCCTGGGAGCGCACGACGGTGACCCCCGCCAGTCAGCTTAACGACCCTGCACTCACCGTTGTTTTTGATGGCAACCTAGCACGCTAGGCTGCAACCCTAGCAGCGACCGATTTGGGTAGTAGCAACATGGTGTTGCTGGCCCAGACGATTCATCACATGCACCAGATGCTGCTGCCCCTTGGCCGTGAAGCCATTGGTCGTCACCACCTTATGCGCCCGCCCTGCCTGCGCATACAGCACCTCCAGCATGGCTGTCGCAACCCCATGCCCGCGCGCTTTTTCCGATACATCCAGCGACTCGATATGCATATTATCCATCGACAAATTAGCATAAATGATCGTGACGCCGACCACATGATGATTCTCATCAAAAGCCGCCAGATACTGATATTCGCCCGCATCCTTTTCCAGATGCAACGCCTCTAACGCCGCCGGAACTTCTTCCGTATGTAGATAGCGCAGTTCGATGCTCATGCCGCCTTCGCCTTGCGCTTCATCAAATGATACGAGATTGCATCATGCAACGCATTGTAGGATGCGTCGATCACGTTATGCGACACGCCGATCGTCATCCAGCTTTTGCCTTCATCGTCGCGGCTTTCGATCATCACCCGTGTCAGCGCCGCCGTCGCCTGCGCCGGGGTCAGAATCCGCACCTTGTAATCCGCCAGATGCATCGATTTCAACTGTGGATAGCGCACGATGAGCGCCTTGCGCAACGCCGCATCGAGCGCGTTCACCGGCCCGTTCCCTTCAGCGACCGTCATCTTCGATTTTCCCTGCACAGTCAGCTTCACCGTCGCTTCGGACATCGTCACGCGTTTGCCCTTCGCATCCACATGCCGCTCATCAAGCACGCGGAAACTATGCAGGTCGAAATAGGTCGGCACCGTGCCGAGCATCTGGCGCACCATCAGCTCGAAGCTCGCCCCCGCATCCTCATACGCATAGCCGAGTGCCTCACGGTCCTTAACGAATTTCACCAGCTCGCTCACCCGCGCATCATCCGCCGGCACATCGATCCCCATCTGCGCAAGGCGGTCCAAAATATTCGCCTTGCCCGCTTTATCCGAAACCAGAATATGCCGCACATTACCCACCCGCGCTGGGTCGATATGTTCGTAGCTCGACGTATCCTTGCTCATCGCGCTCACATGCAACCCGCCCTTGTGCGCGAATGCACTCTCGCCCACATAGGCCGCATGTTTGTTCGGCGCGCGGTTCAGCCGCTCATCTACCATCCGCGACAGGCTTGCGATGCGCGTCAATTGCTTCTCGCTGATGCCAGTCTTGAACCCCATCTTCAGCATCAGCGTTGGGATGATCGCGATCAGATTCGCATTCCCACACCGCTCGCCGATGCCATTGATAGTGCCCTGCACCTGCCGCACCCCGGCCTCTACCGCCGCCAGCGAATTCGCCACCGCCTGTTCCGTATCATTATGGCAATGAATGCCAAGATTCGCGTTCGGCAGCGCTTTCTTCACCTCACCCACGATGCGGCGAATATCGGACGGCATGCTGCCACCATTCGTGTCGCACAGCACCAGCCAGGACGCACCACCCGCCATCGCCGCGCGCAACACCTCCATCGCGTATACCGGGTTCGCCTTGTACCCATCGAAGAAATGCTCCGCATCAAACACCGCCTCGCGCTTCGCTTTCACAATATGCGCCAGCGACTCCTCGATCATCTTGAGGTTCTCTTTCTTGCTGACCTTGAGCGCGGTCTCTACCTGCCAGTCCCACGACTTACCAACGATACACAGCGTCGATGTCTTCGCCGCGAGGATATCCTGCAGCCCCGGATCATTGCTTGCTGAGCGCCCCGCGCGCCGCGTCATCCCGAACGCAGTGACCTTGGCTTTCTTGCCCGTCGGCATCTTCGCAAAGAAACCGTCATCCGTCGGATTCGCCCCCGGCCAGCCACCCTCGATATAATCGATCCCGAACGCATCCAGCTCTGCCGCAATGGCGAGTTTATCCGCTATCGTGAAATCAATCCCGCGCGCCTGTGCCCCGTCGCGCAAGGTGGAGTCATACAGATAGATACGTTCGCTCATGCGGCGGTTATACAAGGATTTATCCGCCCCAGCAAGCCTAGCGTGGCGGCATGCGCCGGTGGAACAGGTATTTCTCCGTTACCACATACGTGAATGTCACGCTCCAGCCGATCAGGATAAGCCCGGTGATCGCTTCCACCCCCACCAGCAATTGCAGTCCGCCCGTCGGGTAAACATCCCCCAGCCCCAACGACGAGTAGCTGACTGCCGAAAAATAGATATAGGAAAAGAAATCATGCGTAACCGCACCGCTTAACGAACCAAAATCGAAAATCTTATCAAGGACATAATATGTTGCGCCATAGATCCATACCGCCACGCTATGGGCTACGAACATGGCAAGGATGGATAGCAGTATCTGCAGGCGGGGCCGCCCATCCAGCCGCGGCAGATTCACCCATACATGGGCTAGCACTTCGTAAAAAATCACTACACACGTTACTACAAGGCCAAAACACAGCAGCGTCGCGATAAGGAATGCCAACATGTCAGGCTCCTATATTCGGCGCCAACTGGTTCCCTGTGCGCCATCTTCGAGAAGGATACCCTTCGCTTTTAGCATATCCCGAATGGCGTCGGCTAGATTAAAATCACGGGCCTTTTTTGCTTCGTTTCGCGCAGCGATCTGTATGTCGATCCAGAGCGTATCCTCGCCCGCCGAATTGCCCTTGAACCAGCTATCCGCCGCCTGCTGCAACAGCCCAAGGAACTCAGCCGAGGCCTTCAAATCCTCGTCCTTGAGCGCCTGTAGCACCGCCAGCGCCTTTGGTGTGTTGAGATTATCGCGCAGCGCCTCAAGGATCTCCGGATGAACCGCCCCCTGCCCCGCTGATGGCGCCGCCTGCCGATACATCCGGTTCAGCACCTTCTCCGCATCGTCGAGCAGTTTCTGCGTCCAGTCGAAGGGCTCGTTATAGCGCGTACTCATCAGCGCAAAGCGGATCACCTCACCTTTCACACCCTTCTCCAGCAATTCATGCACCGTGATGAAATTGCCGAGCGACTTGCTCATCTTCTCGCCCTCAACGGTCAGGAACCCGTTATGCACCCAGTATTTCGCGTAATGGCTGCCCGGGTTGCCGCAGGTCGATTGCGCCACCTCATTCTCATGATGCGGGAACATCAAATCCGCCCCGCCGCCATGAATGTCGAAATCAGCACCCAAGTGCGCCTCGCTCATCGCCGAGCACTCAATATGCCAACCCGGGCGCCCAACGCCCCATGGCGATTCAAATTTGCTACTCGCATCGTCCTTCTCACTCGCCGGCTTCCACAGCACGAAATCACCGGGATATTCCTTATACGGCGCCACTTCCACCCGCGCCCCCGCAATCATATCCTTCACACTGCGCCCACTGAGCTTCCCGTAATTCGCATCCTTCTGCACGCGGAACAGCACATGCCCTTTCGCCTCATACGCAAAACCACCCGCAATCAGACGCTCAATGAGCGCGATCATCTGCGCGATATGCTCCGTCGCCCGAGGCTCTACCGTCGGTGGCAGACAGTTCAACGCACCCATATCCTCGTGGAATTGCGCCGTCACCTCTTGGGTGAGCGCTTGGATCGTGATCCCCCGCTCCACCGCCGCGACATTAATTTTATCATCCACATCCGTGATATTCCGCACGAACGTCACCTTCGGGAAATCATGGCTCAGTAGGCGATACAGCACATCATACACCACCACCGAACGCGCATTCCCGATATGTGGCCGCGCATACACCGTCGGCCCGCACACATACATTTTAACGTGGGCTGCATCGAGCGGTGTGAATTCCTCGACATTGCGCGTGACTGTGTTCGACAGCTTCATTTACGCCGCTTCGCCCTTGAGCCGCTTCTCCGCCCGGTCACGACCCAGCAACGCGAACACCTTATTCATCTCAGGACCATCGTGGCGCGCTGTCAGTGCTATTCGAAGTGGCATAAACAGCTCTTTACCTTTACGCCCTGTAGCCTCTTTTACTGCATTTACAAATTTATCCCAACTTTGGTCGTTCAATTCTTCGTTAGGTAAAAATGCAGCTGCTTGCTTGGTAAATGCCAAATCTTCAGGTGTAATTAAATTCGTAATTGGCATGTTCCCAATAATTGTTGCCCATACCATAATTTCATCGAGTGATTTTAAATTGGGCCGAACCATGTACCAGAATTTTTCATCAACTGCTTGCATAACATCAAGACGAATTGGTATTCCCTCTGGTGTCTTAAACTTTGAAAACTCTTGCTGTGCCTCTTCATAACTCATTTTGTGTAAGTATTTTTCTTGCAACCGGTCCAACTCATTCGGGTCATAATTCGCCATCGCCCGTCCCAGTTTGCTGATCGCAAAGCTGCTGACCAGCGCCTCCATCGACTCCGCGAGATCGATAGAATCCGACGTACCAATCTTCGAAAGATAACTCATCAGCACCAGCGGGAACACCCCGCCTTCACGTAGCGAGCGAATATCCCCGCCCCCCACGCGCTTGCTGATTTTGCCTTCCTTCATTTTCAATAAAGCCATATGCCCAAACACGGGAACCTTATGGCCCATTGCCTGCATGATCTGCACCTGCATGGCGGTATTGGAAACATGGTCCTCCCCGCGAATAATATGCGTAATGCCAAGCTCGCCATCATCCACCGAGGTGGCGAAGGTGAACAGCACGACGCCATCCTCACGGAACATCACAGGGTCGGAAAGTTTCGACCCGTCGAACTCCACCTTGCCGCGGATCATATCGTCCCACACAATCGCAGCGGCATCGAGCTTGAAACGCCAATGGGGTTTGCGCCCCTCCGCTTCGTATTTCGCGCGCTGTTCCGCGGTTTCGTTCAGCCCCGCTCGGTCATAGATCGGCGGCAACCCCCGCCCCGCCAGCATCTTGCGCTTGATGTCGATCTCTTCCGCTGTCTCATAGCACGGGTACAACCGCCCCTTGGCAATCAAATCCTGCTTCGCGAGTTCATAACGGTCGAACCGGTCGGATTGCTTTTCGAGTACATCCCACTGCAACCCGAGCCATTGCAAATCTTCCTTGAGCCCCGCCTCATATTCCGCCGTCGAGCGGGCCTTATCCGTATCATCCACCCGCAGCATGAACTTGCCACCCATCGATTTGGCGAACAAATAATTGGCAATCGCCGTGCGCACATTGCCCACATGCAGCCACCCGGTAGGCGACGGCGCGAATCGAACTAAAACAGCTTCAGACATAAAAAAATCCTCTAATCCCGCGAGGGTTAGAGGATTTTTTAGCTAAATTCAATGCAGGATATTGGCTAGAGTTCCCAGCCCTTACCCTTGGGTTCATCGGATACCGCCCTTGGCGTTATCTCACGCCTGAATGGCTGTGTTAAACAATCTGCGTGGTTAAACTACTGCTGATATAGTTGCTGCTCAACGGGTCATGTGCGACAGTTTGATGAAGTTTTTCCACCGCAAGGCAATGCGCGTTATGCGAACTTCCACGCATTGGTGATCGGCCAGCGACGGTCGCGGCCGAAGGCCATCGGGGTAATTTTCACGCCCGGTGCGCTTTGGCGGCGCTTATATTCCGCCCCCGCCACCATCCGCGCCACGCGGTCGACGGTGGCCTTGTCCATGCCCTCAGCCACCAGCTCCGGCACTGAAAGCTGGCGCTCGACGAGCCCACGCAGGATAGCATCCAGAACCGCATAAGGCGGCAGCGAATCCTCATCACGCTGGTTGGGCCGCAGCTCCGCCGTCGGCGGCTTCGAGATCATCCGCGCCGGAATCACATCACCCGCAGCCCCCAAAAACCCCAACTCCAATAATGCCTCGGCGCGCTGCGCCGTGCGCCAGTGGGCGAGTTTGAAGACGGTGGTTTTATACACATCCTTCAGCACCGAATAACCGCCGCACATATCGCCATAGAGCGTCGCATACCCCACCGACATCTCGGACTTGTTGCCCGTCGTCACTACCATCGCACCGAACTTGTTGGAGACCGCCATCAGCAACATCCCCCGCAGCCGCGCCTGAATGTTCTCCTCGGTTGTATCCGCATGTTTACCTGCAAACAGCGGCGCCAGTGTCTGCCGCGACGTGTCGATCAGCGGCGTGATGGGAATCGTATCCATGCGAATGGCAAGCGCCGTCGCTAGTTGCTCCGCATCTTCCAGACTATCATCGGAGGTGAACGGCGAGGGCAACCGGATCGTGTGCACCTTCTCCGCCCCCAGCGCATCCGCCGCAATCGCCGCCGTGACGCCCGAATCGATACCGCCCGAAAGACCCAGCACTACACCTGGGAATTTATTCTTCGTCACGTAATCCCGCAACCCCAGCACCAGTGCGCGGTAGACGGTTTCCTCATCCGAGCGTATCTCAACCATCGGCCCTGCCGTGCAGTTCCACCCGTTAGCAAGCTTCTCCCAACGCGTAATGCCCAAGTCTTCTCTAAAGGCAGCTAACCGCGCAACATCTTTGCCCGCCGTACCGCGCACATAGGAACGCCCATCGAACACCAGCTCATCCTGTCCGCCGACTAGGTTCAGGTACACCACTGGCACACCTGTCGCCGCCACCGCCGCATCCACCACTTTTTTACGCTGATTCGCCTTTCCGATATGGTACGGCGACGCATTCGGCACCAGCAGCAGCTCCGCCCCTTGCGAAGCAAGGCTGCGGGCGAATTCCACATCCCACACTTCTTCGCAGATGAGAATGCCGAGCGTCACCCCCCGCCATGCGACCACACTCGGCACACCGCCCGCCGCGAACACGCGCTTCTCGTCGAACACGCCGTAATTCGGCAAATCATGCTTCGCACGCACCAGCGTCAGCGTACCAGCGGAAGCTAGCAGCAACGCATTATAGGTATGCCCGTCCTCATACCACACACTGCCAAACATTAGGTCGCATTTCAGTTCGCGCGTCGCCTGTGCAAGCTGCCGCGCCGCCTCCATCGCCCGTTCGCGGAACGCAGGAATCAGCACCAGATCTTCGGGTGGATATCCGGTGAGGCACATCTCGGGATAGAGCACCAGATCCGCCCCCTGCGCCGCTGCATCGTTCGCGACAGCGGCCATCCGTGCTACATTCCCGGCAAGGTCTCCCACGGTGGGGTTCAATTGCGAAAGGGCGAGGGTAAAGGCGTTTGTCATCAAATCTTCATACTTAGCGGGTGGGAAAGCCGCTAGCTTAGCGCAGCAAAAGGAGAGCCGCCATGGGAAAGTATAAGGGGGATACCCCGCGCCAGCCATACCGCGCGCCGGAGGATGCAACCGCCGCCCAGATAGGCAGCTTCGCGCGCCACACCGCCATTCACTTTCTCAATAGACATGTAGGCGGGCGCTGGAACTGGGATGAGAAAAACCACCGCTTTGAGGCCGGTTTCAACCCAGAGATCGCCCACGCCATCCAGCTGTATTTCGCCCCGTACTCTATTACACTTTCAGGCGACACTTTAAACAAAGAAGCCCGTCTCTTTGCCACCACCGCCCAGTTCGCCGCGATCGAGAATATTTCCGCCTTGCGCGTGAACTCTCAATCCCTCGCCAAAACGTACCAGACCCTGCTCAGCTCCACGGTGAAAGCACGCTAGTCAGCCGCACACCGCTATGCTAGGCTAACCCCATGCCCTACGAAGACCCCATCGAAGCCGCCCTGCGTTCCCTCACCGATGTCGAGTGGACGAAGCGTAAAGACGGCTTCGAGGCCCGCATCAACCGCACCCATATGGAAGGCATCGCCCTCATGCTCGGCGACCACAACATCGCCGTCCACGGCGAAGTCAGCACCCACCGCAGCGGCCGCTATCTCGCAACAGTCAATGCCGAAGAAGTGCCGAAGATATTGAAAGCTGTCGCCGTGACCAAAGCCGTCGTAAAACCGCACCGGCGTAAGTGGAGCAATCCGAAATAGCCTAGCCGACATTTAGCCGTGCGTAGCGCTTTACAGCGCGAGCCGGAGCGAAGCGAACGAGGGGAAGTGTTAGCGGGGGTGAGACGCACCCTGCGGCAAAGCCGCCACTAAATAGCCTTCGTCAGCTCCGGAATGATGGTGAACAAATCCCCCACCAGCCCGTAATCCGCGATCTCGAAGATTGGCGCGTTCTCATCCTTGTTGATGGCGACGATGATCTTGCTCTCTTTCATCCCCGCGAGATGCTGGATGGCACCCGAGATACCGACCGCGATATACAGCTCCGGCGCGACCACTTTGCCGGTCTGCCCCACCTGCCAATCATTGGGCACATACCCCGCATCCACCGCCGCGCGGGAAGCCCCGAGCGCCGCATTGAGTTTATCCGCGAGCGGGTTCAATAACGCAAAATTCTCCTTGCTGCCAAGCCCACGACCGCCCGAGATGACCACCCGCGCCGCCGTCAATTCCGGCCGCTCGGATTTTGCACCTTCCATCGAAACGAAGCGCGATTGCGCTGTGACAGGCACTGCTGGCACATCGACGACTTGTGCAGTTCCACCATCCGCAACTTTATCGAACGCTGTAGCACGCACCGTAATCACTTTGATTTTATCCAGCGACTGCACCGTCTCGAGAGCATTGCCTGCATAGATGGGGCGTACGAACGTATCGGCACTCACCACCTGCGTGATCTCAGAAATTTGCTGCACATCGAGCATCGCCGCCACGCGCGGCATCACATCCTTGCCGATGGAGGTCGCCGCCGCCAGCACATGGCTATACGCATCCGCCACTTCGGTAATGAACGGTGCGAGATTCTCCGCCAGTGGGTGGGCATAAAGCGCATCATCCTCCACCAGCACCTGCGACACATCTTCAATTGCCGCCGCCGCTTTCGTCACTGCCGCAATATTATGACCGGCAAGCAGCAAATGAATCTCCCCACCGATTTTCTTCGCCGCACCGATCGCCGCCCGTGTCGCCGGGGTGATGCCGCTGCCGTCATGTTCTGCCACTACAAGGATCGCCATGTTAGATCACCTTCGCTTCGTTACGCAGTTTTTCGACCAGCTCGGCCACATCCTTCACCTTGCCGCCACCTTTGCGCTTGGCAGGTTCCGCGACCGACAACACCTTGGTGCGCTCGGTGATGTCGACCCCGAGTTCCGAAGGCGTCAGCGTCGTCAGCGGCTTCGCACGCGCTTTCATGATGTCGGGCAGTTTCGCATAGCGCGGTTCGTTCAACCGCAAATCGGTGGTGATGACCGCAGGCAACGTCACCGCGATCGTCATAAGCCCGCCATCCACCTCGCGGGTGACGATAGCCTCGCTGCCATTGATTTCCACCTTCGACGCGAACGTCGCCTGCGGCCAGCCTAGTAATGCGGCCAGCATCTGCCCCGTCTGGTTCGCATCGTCATCGATGGCCTGCTTGCCACAAATTACCAACTGCGGCTGCTCCTTCTCCACCACTGCCTTCAGCAATTTCGCCGCGGCGAGTGGTTCGATGCGCGCATCCGTCGAAATAATAATCGCTCTGTCCGCACCAACGGCGAGCGCTGTGCGTAATGTTTCTTCGACCGGTTTGCCGCCGATGGACACCGCCACCACTTCCGTCGCAATCCCTTTTTCCTTGAGCCGAATCGCCTCTTCGATAGCAATCTCATCGAACGGGTTCATGCTCATCTTCACATTGGCGAGCTCCACCCCCGAGCCATCGCCCTTCACGCGGATTTTCACATTGTAATCGACGACGCGTTTCACCGGGACCAATATGCGCATAGGCACTCCTTGTTAGAGTTCTACTTTGCGTGTTTTTCAGAAAAATAGCAAGGGGTTGCAGTGCACTGCAATAGAGAGAATACTTAACATTTTAGGCATGGCCGAACTCGGCCAAGAAACTCGTAAAAACGCTACTTCATCACCATAAGGAGAACGACCAGCAACAGCGCCGCCCCTTGCAGCGTCACCCGCATCGCCATCATTTTATTGCCGTATTTTTTGTTGGTCTCGCCCCCGCGCGCCATGACCACAATACCGGAAATCAGCACACCAACGGTCGCCAGCATCAGCACGAAAAGCAGAATGACCATCGCACTATGCATTACGCCACCTTGTCGGCGCGAAGCACATAGGTGCGGCTGCAATAGCCGCAAACAACTTTGTTGCCATCGTCATGGTCAATATGCAGGTACACACGCGGATGGCCGAGCGCCGAACCGCCGCCATCGCAGATGACTTCTTCCGTGCTCACTTCAATGGTCTCGAACATGGGAATTCCCTAATTGGCAAAAACGAATTGCGGGTCTTTCGATGTGCTCACACGTACGCCCGATGCCGCACCATTGTCAAGGGTCACCCGCCGCACGGTGCTGCCTTGCGGCATCACCTGTGGCGCTGCCATTGTTGCTGGCACTACCGAACTAGCATCCGCCACCACCGCAACAGCGGCTGGCGCAGGTGTTTCTGCCTTCACCACCAACACTTCATTACGCGAACGCGGCGCACTGCCGACCTGGATCACCCGCGCATGCCGCGATTCCTGCATTGGCCGCACCGAACCGATCACTCTCGGCGTCGCTTCCGCCCGCGCCACGGTCGTGCTGGCTGCAACAGCCGTCCCCGCTTTAACTTGCGCGTGCTGCGCATCGCCCGCCTTGGTCGCCCGCGCCTCGTTCACCTTGCCGACAATGCGGTTCCAGCTACGCTCGATATCGACCAGATAGCGCTGCCCGTGCACCGCCGTGCGCGAATGATACGCCGCCGTCGCCTTGATCCAGTCGCCAAGCGTTGCATAATTGGTACTCAGGAACTTCGCCGCATAGGCCACATTCGTCCCAGGGTCGAAGGCATTCTCGAGGTTCGCGAACGCAGTGGGGTGGTGCTTCAAATTCACCTGCATGCAGCCTACATCAATGCTACGAAAGCCCTTAGCCAATAAATTCTGCGTCTGGGCAATAGCCTCGGCCTTACTATCGAAATAATAGCCTTTGCCCTCAACATTGATCGTCCATGGCCATGGCACGCTCATGCCCAAGCCTTTGTGATACCTTCCGGATTCCGTTGTCGCGATAGCGGCGAGCAGATGAGTCGGGATATTGTTCTTCTTCTCCTCGACCGGGAAATACTGAGTACATTGCCGCGCCCCCTCGATCAGCGGGTCAGCGCTTGCCAGCGTTCCTTGCGCCGAACATAGCACCATGAGCGCCACAGCGGCGCTCCGGCGGGTAACACGCATTAGGGGGTGTGAAGAGCTCCTCATCACCGCTATTGTAGCAAGTCACGTGCCACGATACAAAAGAAATCCTTATGACAAATGCTTAAACTTACTCTAAAATAAGCAGAACCACCTGGAGGACCTGTGCCGCATAACCCATTGTTAACGCCCGCCCGTCACGGCTTCACCCTGGTCGAAATGTCCATCGTCCTCGCCATTATCGGTGTGCTGATGGGGGGGATGCTCAGCCTACAGAACTACACGCGCAACGCCAAGATCAAGACCGTGATGAACGAGTCTAAGGCTATGATCAGCGCCTACAACCAGTTCCAGACCCAATACAGCGCCATCCCCGGCGACTACATCGCCGCCAGTAATGCCTGGACGGGTGCCGGGAACGGCGATGGCAACGGCGTCATCCGCGCGACCGGAACCAATCCCGGCAACCGGAATGAATATTTCTACAGCTTCCAGCATCTCTCCCGCTCCGGCTTCATCGCGGGCGCTTACACCGGCACTACCAGCGGCGGCGGCGGCACCTATTACGCGAGGATCGGCATCAACGTCCCCGGTAATGCCATGGAACGCGGCGCTTTTCTCTTCGACCATCCGGATGTGCTCGACGGCTTTGCTACCGCCGATATCTACTACTTTGACGGCAACTATGGCAACGTACTGCGCATTGCATCCTTAAGCGACA
>JBMOIY010000025.1:0-21358 GCA_049317085.1 Rickettsiales bacterium
GGCGTTGCCAGTGCCAGGCGCAGTTGCGACCTGCTGCTCACCCAGGAAAAATCCGCTGACCTCACACCGCAGAAACAATGGGCGCCACATATTGCCGCCCAGCGCGCCGCTGCTGAAACCGCCGTTGCAGCCCAGCGCTAAACTGCTACACTCCGTAGCATGAGCAACCAACCTGCATTCCTGCAAAAACCCATGGCCGAAATGACCGCCGCCGAGTGGGAGTCCCTCTGCGATGGTTGTGGCCTCTGCTGCCAGATCCGCGTCGAGGACGAAGACACCGGCGCCATCTCCCTCAGTAACGTCGCCTGCCGCTATCTCTGCCTCAACTCCCACCGCTGTACCGATTACGAGAACCGCCAGAAGAATGTGCCCGACTGCGTGAAAGTCACCCCCGAGAACGTCCATGAACTCAACTGGCTCCCCCATAGCTGCGGCTACCGCCTTGTCGCCTTCGGCCAGCCGCTGATGAGCTGGCACCCCCTCATCTGCGGCGAACCCTCCAAAGTCCATACACGCGGCCCATCCATGAAAGGCAGCATCATCAGCGAGGATGACGCGGACTGGGAATAAGTCAATTACTGAGCAGCGTGCTGTGACACCAGCACCTTGTCGATGCGTGTACGATCCATATCGACCACCTCGAAGCGCCAACCACGCCAGATGAAATACTGCCCAACCACCGGCATACGCTTGTTATGGACAAGAATAAACCCCCCAACGGTGCTCACTCCCTGCGATTCCGTCACCATACCGCTGATGCCAAGTAATTCCTCCGCCTCGAGTATCGACAGGCCGCCATCGAGCAACCAGCTACCATCTTCGCGCAATGTACCGCCCCAATCACCGCGATATGCCGGTTCCGGCAAGGTACCGATGATGGCTTCCATCAGGTCTTTCAGCGTGACCATTCCCTGCAACACGCCATGGCCATTGACAATTACCGCAGTGTTGGAAGTGGATTGCTTGAATTCCTCCAACACATGTAAAATCGTTTCGGATTCGCTCAGGCACATCGGCTTGGCCGCGATGCTGGCCAGATCAAGCGGCTGCTGGCGACCCAGTTGCAGCAGCACATCCTTCACCGTCACGATGCCGACAAGGTTCTCTACGCTGCCGCTGCAGACCAGATAGCGTGAATGGCGGGTGCGCTCAATGGTCTCGAGCACGGACTCAACGGACGCATCGACATCGAACCAGACAATATCCTGACGGTGGGTCATCGCCGCGCGCACGGTGAAATCATCCAGCCGCATCACCCGCTCGATCATCTGACTTTCCTCGGGCTCGAGCGCACCTGAATCCAGCCCCTCGGCGATAATGGCCTTCACCTCTTCCTGTGTTACCGAATTCTCCACCTCTTCCTTGGCGCCCAGCAATCGAAGCACCACACGGTTGGATTGGTGCAGCAGAAAAACGATCGGACGGGTGACCATCGCCAGCAGCGAGATCGGAATGGCAATACCGCAGGCAATCGGCTCGGCATATTTAAGGGCGAGTTGCTTGGGCACCAGCTCACCGACAATGAGGGAGAGATATGTCACCACGATTACCACCAGGCCAAGTGCCAGCTCATTGCCATGCAGTTCGCTTAGGCCAAGCTTTTCAGAGAAATAATCGCCCAGCGGCTCAGCAAGCGTCGCGCCGCTATAGGCACCCGACAGGATCCCGATCAACGTGATACCGATCTGGATGGAGGCAAGGAACTTTGCAGGATCGCTCGCCAACCCAAGCGCCACCTTCGCGCCACGACTGCCCGCTTCTGCACGCATTCCAAGCCGGGTTTTGCGTGCCGATACCACTGCCATCTCCGACATCGCAAAAAAGCCGTTGAGCAGGATAAGCAACACAATAACAATCACATCAAACAGCATGACACCTGACAATCTTCGTTACGCGGAGATTCAAACTGCCTCAGGATAGCGCCTTAATCCAAAGCCTGTACAGTAATTTAAATGGCCCAGAGGAGCAGCTTGCATCTTGCTTTTTTACTGCTAAAACCTGCCCTCACGCGGGTGTAGTTCAATGGTAGAACGAAAGCTTCCCAAGCTTTAGGTGAGGGTTCGATTCCCTTCACCCGCTCCACGCTTCGCCTTCGGCTACGCGTGGCGCAGCCACGTATTGCCCGAGATCTTGGGCGATGCAGTGTCTGGCATAGCTCCGTTAGGAGCGACGACGGACGGTCACAAATTGTAAAGGAGTTCCAATGCTAAACGAATTCAAGGCATTTATCGCTAAAGGCAACGTGCTGGACATGGCAGTCGGCATCATCATCGGCGCGGCATTCACCGCCATTGTCGGCTCGCTGGTCAGCGACATCATCAACCCGGTCATCGGTATGTTCATCGGCGGCATCGATTTCAGCAATTACTATTTCGACCTCTCGATGCAGGGCTACAAAACGCTCGACGAAGCGAAAAAAGCTGGCGCGCCGCTCATCATGTACGGCCTCTTCATCAACGCCATCATCAAATTCCTGATCGTCGCGTTCGTCGTCTTCATTCTGGTGAAGAACGTCAACAAACTGAAGGATAAGATGATCGCCAAAGCTGCAGAAACTCCTCCAGCAACGCCGGAAGATGTGCTGCTGCTTCGCGAGATCCGCGATGCACTCGCGAAGAAATAACCTTCGCATTACTGCACAAGTAAAAAGGCCAGCCGCAAGGCTGGCCTTTCTTTTTTTATCGTTGCTTACCGAGCGTGGGGTAACTTAACGACGCCAGTCACCGCGACCGCGATCATAGTCGCGCCAGTCATTGCGATCGTTCCATGCCGTTGCATAGCCGCGGTTGCCCCAGCCATGGCCGCGATGTGGGCGGCCATAATAAGCAACGCGCTGTGGCGGTGCGTAGTAAACATTATGTACGGGCGGATAATAGACCACCGGTGCGGGTTGATAGTAAACCGGCGCCGCCGGCGCGTAGAAGCCAAAGCTGATATGCGTATCGCTACGCGCCATCGCCGGTGCAGCTGCAAGGGCTGAAACAGCGGCAACTGCTACAAGAAACTTTTTCATAACATCCTCATACGTGGTGAAACATTTCGTTTCGTCTGCCAGCGTGTTTCTTTGCCGACACCACCCTTATAACAAAGCAGAGTGACGCCAACCTGATGCGACACTGACGCCAAACTGAGGAACAAAAATAAATGAAAACAGCGGTTAAGCTGCCATAGTCATGGGCTTGACGACCAGCAACAGCAGCGCCGCCGCAATCAGCGACTGGATGAGCACCGACAGCATCACCAGCCGCAGCGATTTATCCTTCTTTGCATCCACCGGATTGGTCAAATCAAGCTTCACCCGCTTGCGGTTGATGATGGTCGACGCCACCACATTCGCCGTCACGATGACCAGCACTAGCACATAAAAAATCATATCGCCCTGCATCACATTCTCCTATCGGTGGTTCATCACGGCGAATGGCAGCACCATGGCGGCGAGCGCAAAGCCCCACATCATGAACCGCAACGCACCCAGTTGCTTGGGCAGCGTGTCATACTCCGCCCCGCGCAAAAACACCTGCGGCCGCGCGGTGAGGTACGCCACCGGCTCCTTCGCACCTTTCTCAGGCGCTTTAGTGCGATCCTTCAGATTATACCCACCTTCAATTTTTTTTCCGCCAGCAGTGAACATGAAACGCACATCATTCACCACATCGGTGATCGTCTGCCCCTTCTTCACCACCGGCGTGTTAACGGAAACGATCGTCGCCTCAGTGCGCGTCACTGCCGCCGGATCGCTCATCGGCAACAATTGCGCAAGGCGCGAATAACAGTAGAACGACGCCCCCGCGCCGATGACGAGAAGTAGCACTGCCAGCATGTTCCGTTTCCTCATCGCTATCTCCACTCGATCGCCGGGCAATGATCAATCACCACCACGAGGCCCGCTTCCTTCGCGCGCGCCGCCGCATCCAACGGCAACACCCCTAACTGGCACCAAATCGTTCGAATGTCGAGCGCATGCCGCAACAAAATCGCCTCATCGATCACCCCCGCCGCGTCAGCCGTATTGCGGAAGATATCCACCATATCGACCGGCGCCGGGCAGTCCGCGAGGCTTACAAATACCGGCCGACCAAGAATCTCCTGCCCATGTAAGCCGGGGTTGACGGGGTACACCGTGTAGCCTTTCGTCAGCAAAAACTTCATCACCCCATAGGACGGCCGCTCCGGTTTGTTGCTCGCCCCGATCAGCGCAATGGTGCGCGTGCTATGCTGAATCTCCGAATACCCCATCAGATCCTCCTAAACCGGTTTGCGATATTTTGTAAACCACGCGATCGCCGCTTCCGTCCATTGCTTCCATTCCCGCTTCAACCCATGGTCGCCGCCGGGATATTCGATATACTGCACATCCTTGCCAAGCGCCTGCAATTTCGCATAGAGCATGCGCGCCTCGTTCACATGCACCCGGTCATCCGCATCGCCATGCAGCAGCAACAGCGGCGCGGTGATATCCTCCGGCCAATAGACCGCCGAGCGCGCCTCCAGCGAGCCCACCGGGTCCGCCGCATAACCGGGGATGTATTTCTCATAGAGAGGTTTCATATCATCCCGCCAGCCAGCATTGTCCACCGCGTCCGCAAGCCCTGCGCCGACGACGGCGGCATTCAGCACCGCCCCCTCCTGCATCGCGCGATAGGTCATCATCCCCCCGCGCGACCAGCCGAGCATGAACAGATTCACCCCGTCCCACCAGGGCTGCTGCTTGCCGAGTTCGAGCAGGTTCAGCACATCGCGCACATCGCCTGCGCCCCATTCCTCATGCCCCTCGCTACCGCCATTGCCGCGGTAATTGCTGGCCAGCACGCCCACGCGCATGCGTTGCACGAACGGCATCATCAGCACATTCACCTGCCCTGCACTCAGCATCCCATAATCGCCCGAGCCACCCCGGTTATAGATCAGCAGTGGAATTTTCTCACCCGCGCGCAACTCCGGCAACGCCTCGATGCCCGTCACCCGCAACCCATCACTGTCATACGCAATCGCCGAAACGCACACCTCCTTCAACGCCTGATAATTCGCCACGCTGGAGTCATACATCGCCTCCGTCGTCCCCCGCATCAACGCGCGCTCCATCTCCGCATAAGGTGGTGGGGTGAAGGGGTTACGAGAGAGGTAGGTCATAAAGCAAAATCTGCTAATGCAGTTTTTAAGACGTCTAATGCTTTTTTGGTATGAAACTTTACTGTAAGTTTTGAGCTTTCCAGAATGAGTCTATCACCGGCTTGCGTTGTCAAAAAGTTACCGCTTTGTGTTGTTAAAAAGTTTACATCCTTTGCGCTTGTTCTAACTTCAAACGTCTCGCCATACTGCGGGGCGCCAAGCTTTGCGTGCTTATTGAATGTCACTATATCGTGTAAAATATTCAATGATTCATCGCTTTTGTTTTTCAATAAATCCTGAGCTTTAGTTTTGCTATTAAGATTAGCAGTTTTATCTTTCCATTCCAGCAAGTGATATACTGAAAATGCTGCATTGAGAGCATGGTCGATAGCATTTTTATCCAAGTCCTTTTCTGCTTGTTCTAAGCGTGAAATTTCTCTCTCAGCTTTTTTCTTTAAGTGCTGATAGGAAAATATTTCTCCGGAAACTGCATTTACCATCCTAACTCACCTTCTGATAAATCTCGCTCCCGCTGGCAATGAACTTCTCGCTCATCTCATCCATCCCTTTTTGTGCAGCTACCGCGTCGGTTTGTTGCGCAACATTGCCAAGCGCGCGCTCGGTTTTTGCGAAGTCGCGCACCTCTTGCGAGATTTTCATGCTGCAGAATTTCGGCCCGCACATGCTGCAGAAATGGGCGACCTTCGCCCCGTCCGCCGGCAGCGTTTCGTCGTGGTATTCCCGCGCCGTGTCAGGGTCTAGGGAGAGGTTGAACTGGTCGTTCCAGCGGAAATCGAACCGCGCGCGGCTCAGCGCATTATCACGAATTTGTGCACTCGGATGCCCCTTTGCCAAATCCGCCGCATGGGCCGCAATTTTATAGGCGATGACCCCCTCTTTCACATCGTCCCGGTTCGGCAGGCCCAGATGCTCCTTCGGCGTCACATAGCACAGCATCGCCGTGCCGAACCAGCCGATCATCGCGGCACCGATCGCACTCGTGATATGGTCATAGCCCGGCGCAATATCCGTCGTCAGCGGCCCAAGCGTGTAGAACGGCGCCTCGTGGCACGCCTCCAGCTGCTTGTCCATATTCTCCTTAATAAGATGCATCGGCACATGCCCCGGCCCCTCGATCATCACCTGTGTGTCATGCTTCCACGCGATCTCCGTCAGCTCGCCCAACGTCTTCAGCTCCGCAAACTGTGCCGCATCGTTCGCATCCTGAATCGAGCCCGGGCGCAACCCATCGCCCAGCGAAAACGAAACATCGTAAGCCTTCATGATCTCACAGATTTCCTCGAAATGTGTGTAGGTGAAATTCTCCTGATGATGCGCCATGCACCATTTTGCATGGATAGAACCACCGCGCGAAACAATGCCCGTCACCCGATGCTCCGTCAGCGGAATGAAAGGCAACCGCACGCCCGCATGGATGGTGAAATAATCCACCCCCTGCTCCGCCTGCTCGATCAACGTATCGCGGAAAATCTCCCAGGTCAGATCCTCGGCAACGCCACCCACCTTCTCCAGCGCATGATAAATCGGCACCGTCCCGATCGGCACCGCCGAGTTACGGATGATCCATTCGCGCGTCGCATGTATATTCTTACCCGTCGATAAATCCATAATGGTATCCGCGCCCCAGCGCGTCGCCCACACCATCTTCTCCACCTCTTCCGCGATGGACGAACTGATGGCCGAGTTGCCGATATTACCGTTGATTTTTACCTTGAAGTTCCGCCCGATCGCCATCGGCTCCAATTCTGTATGGTTGATATTGGCGGGGATAATCGCCCGCCCCCGCGCCACTTCGCTGCGCACGAATTCCGGCGTCACCAATTGTGGGATAGCGGCGCCAAAGGACTCCCCACCCTTCAAGGCCTCACGGGCTTCCGTGCGGCCTTCATTCTCACGAATTGCCACATATTCCATTTCGGCGGTGATGATGCCCTTTTTCGCATAATGCATCTGCGTGACATTCCCGCCCGCTTTCGCGCGGCGCGGTTTGCGGTTCTGGCTCGGGAACTGCATCACCTCGATCTTCTGGTATTCCTTGTAGCCGTTATCCTCCGGGCGCACCGGGCGGCCTTCATAAGCCTCCGTATCGTTGCGCGTCTCCACCCACGTAGCACGTATCGGCGTGAGACCCTTCGCGATATCCACCTTCTCGTTCGCATCCGTATACGGGCCGCTCGGGTCATACACCACCACCGGCGGCTCGCCCGCTTTCGGCGACAGGCTGATAGCCCGCATCGCCACATTCACGCCTTGTAACAGCGGCGACCCTTGCGCATAAATTTTCGTCGAACCCGGCAACGCCCCGGTGCTGACCGTCAGCGTCTCTGGCGTTTCGATCGTTATAGGCTTGGTCGCGATTGCGGTGGTGGGAGGTGTCATGCTACAGCTCATGCGTAAAGGATGATTGGACAATGGCGCAAACAGCTACCAGCAAAGCAACCCCCGGGCAAATAAAACCCGCAGCTGTCCGCCGTTTTCATATAGACCTCGCCGCGTGGTATGCAACCCATGGCCGACACGACCTGCCATGGCGTCACACGGATGATCCCTACAAAATCTGGCTTTCCGAGGTCATGCTGCAGCAAACGCAGGTCTCAACGGTGTTAGCACGTTTCTACGACCCCTTCCTAAAAAAATTCCCGACCATTCAATCCCTCGCCGATGCCCCACGCGAATCGGTCATGAAAGCCTGGGAAGGCCTAGGCTATTACCGCCGTGCCGGGAATTTGCATGAAGCCGCGCAAAAAGCCCGCAATGGCATGCCGAAGGATGTCGCGGGCCTCCTCACCCTCCCTGGCATCGGCCGCAATACCGCCAGCGCCATCGCCGCCTTCGCCTACCATCAGCCGGTCGCCATCCTTGAAGCCAACGTCAAACGCATCATCTCCCGCATCTTCGCACTCGAAACACCAAGCGAGAACAAACTCTGGTCAGGCGCCGAACAATTACTCAATCGCGAACACCCGTTCGATTACAATCAGGCCATGATGGATATCGGCGCCACCATCTGCACACCCAAAAACCCGGATTGCCCCGCCTGCCCTGCGAATATCATTTGCCGCGGTAAAGTGAACCCTGAGTGCTACCCCACCCCGAAAGTCAAAAAGCAGGTGCCTACCCGCGAAGTCATCATCCATGTGCGCGAGGACGCAAGCGGCCGCCTCTTTCTCGAAGCCCGTGACGCGACCTTGCTTGGCGGGTTATACGGGTTTCCTCAAACACCTTACAATAATGCAAAGCACCGCATAGCCTCCCATGACGAGCCGCGAAGCGTAGGCAGCTCGAGGGTGACACCCTCGTCAGGCGCGAAGCGCCAACTAGGAACAGTCACGCATGCTTACTCGCATTTCAAACTGATCGGCCATGTGGTCTACGAGCGCCTCGACACCAGGCCCAACTCCCCGACTGGCACACCAGCGAACAAATCACCGCGCTTCCCCTCTCCAAGGTCGACCACAAAACCCTCGCACTGGTTGAAAATTGCCACAGGCTGCAAAAGAAAACGGCGAAACCGGATAAGCGGCGCCAAGCACGTTGACGCATAGCTGTGCGCTGCTAGCATTTCCCTTCACGTCGCATTCACTGGTAGGAGACCCGTCATGGCCAAAGCCGCAATGAAATCGAAAAGCAAAGCGAAACCCGCGAAAAAGAAAGCCGGAAAGATAGCAAAAAAGGCCCGCGTTGGCACCACCCCTGCCCGCCCGGCCAAGCTTCAGGCTGCCCGTAAAGACCAGGCGACCCGCTTCAAACGCGTCGGCTCCGCCCAGCTTTCGGTGCAAGGCGGCACCCCGGTCGAGTTCCCGATCTACAAAGGCGTCGAAGGCCCGAACGTCATCGACATTAGCAAGCTCTATGCGAGCACTGGCCACTTCACCTTCGATCCCGGCTTTCTTTCGACCGCATCATGCGATTCTGAGATCACCTATATCGATGGTGACAAAGGTATCCTGCGTTACCGTGGCTACGACATCGCCGACCTCGCCGGCAAAGCCAACTTCCTCGAGACCGCCTACCTGTTGAACTATGGTGACCTGCCAAACACCCAGCAGAAGGACTGGTTC
Organism: Rickettsiales bacterium; assembly: GCA_049317085.1. Lineage (GTDB taxonomy): Bacteria > Pseudomonadota > Alphaproteobacteria > Rickettsiales > UBA3002 > QFOX01. The sequence goes on from JBMOIY010000025.1 coordinate 9,192, forward strand.
GAGCACACCATCAAACGCCACACCATGGTGCATGAGCAGCTGCATTTCCTCTATCGCGGCTTCCCGCGCCGCGCACACCCGATGGCCATCATGGTCGGCGCCGTCGCATCGCTAAGCGCCTTCTACCATGATTCGCTCGACATCCATAACCCCGCCGAGCGCGAACTCGCCATGATGCGTATGATCGCGAAAATGCCGACCATGGCTGCGATGTGCTACAAATACTCCGTCGGCCAGCCCTTCATCTACCCGCAGAATGAACTTGGTTTCTGCGAGAACTTCCTGCACATGATGTTCGCGACCCCGTGCGAAAATTACAAAGTGAACCCGGTCATCGCGAATGCGATGGAGAAGATCTTCATCCTCCATGCCGACCACGAGCAGAACGCAAGCACCAGCACCGTGCGCCTTGCCGGTTCCTCGGGCGCAAACCCGTTCGCCTGCATCGGCGCGGGCATCGCCTCACTCTGGGGTCCCGCCCATGGCGGTGCCAACGAAGCGGTCATCTCCCAGTTGAAAGAAATCGGCGATGTGAAGAACATCCCCCACTTCATCAAGCGCGCCAAGGACAAGAACGATTCCTTCCGCCTGATGGGATTCGGTCACCGCGTCTACAAGAACTACGACCCCCGCGCCTCCGTGCTGCGCAAAGCATGCTACGAAGTGTTGAGCGAACTCGGCCAGCAGGACGAACCATTGCTGAAGATCGCGATGGAACTCGAGAAGATAGCCCTCAACGACGAATACTTCATCGAGCGCAAACTTTACCCGAACGTCGATTTCTATTCGGGTATCATCTACCGCGTACTTGGTATCCCGACGGCACTCTTCACCGTGCTGTTCGCTGTCGCCCGCACCGCTGGCTGGGTCGCCCAATGGCGCGAGATGATCGAGGATCCAACGATGAAGATCGGCCGCCCACGCCAGCTCTTCATCGGCTCGGAGCCACGCAAGTTCATTCAACTGGCTAAGCGGAAATAACGCAGTCGAATTTACACGTTTGCTACCATCCCGGCCTTGTGCCGGGATCCATCTTCTAAATCTAACACGCTCAGCTTAATGCAAGAATTCGGCGTTAGTTCAAGCCCATGAACGCCAAGCACGAAGCGCTGGTGTAGGTGAGCATATAATCCGCCGTGCTCGCCACCGCAGTTGTTGAGCAATTGGCAATATAAGTGCTTAACTGCGAAGTCATCTTACCCGTGCCAGGCTTTCCATCATCCATCTTTGTGTCGATATTCCACATCTCTTCGGGTTTCAACAATGGTGATGCTGGCCAGGAATTCGTCACTACGCCACCCAACCTAAAATTATGGCGCGCCACCGCACCCGGAAACATCGCCGCACCCGAACTTGCATCATCAGCCAACATCCATAAACCACTAGTGGCCAACTTAGATTTCGGAGAATTCGTTGAGGTTAGGTGGTATGAGGCACCGCTGCCTGCAATGCCCGAATAGGTTCCCTCTATTAATCCAGCATTCGCCAAATGCTGCCAGAATGTATACCACTCACCATACTGACTAGCAGCAGCAGAACCGGAGAGACTTCCATTCGCATCACCATTACAGGTCTGCGTTCCCGTCCCCACCGTCGTTAAACACGTGGCTGGTGTCGCATGTGCCGCACCCCAAAAACTCGTGGCATTGTTCATGTCACCCGGCATGGAAAAATACTTGTCACGGAAGGTTTGGGTCGCTGCCACCCAGCGCGAATATTCACTACTTACCGAACGCAACTCCGCCGCACGGATCAGCGACTGGCCACTCAAGATACCGCCGACCAGCAATCCAAGGATTACCAGAACAATCGAAAGCTCAACGAGAGAGAAACCGTGTTTCATGCATTTAAATTACGGGGAAAAAGCGCTCAATGGAACAAAAAAACCGACGGTTGGGAATGACCGTCGGCTTTTTTTGTCAGCAGGAGTATTCGATTACTCAGACAGCAATTGCAGGATATTCTGTGGTAGGCGCTTGGTCTGCGCGAACAGCGCACTCAGTCCACCCGCTTCGACAGGGTTCTGCCCGGCGGTCAGCAATTGCGTGGTGAAATCTATATCGTCAAGGAATGAATTTGCTGCGTCCTGGTTCTGGATAGCGCTCTGCAGCGTACTGGTGGCGAACTCAAGCCCCTCTTGCAGCGCCGCGATATTCTCGAGCTGTGTCTGGGCGTAATCCTGTGCTGCCTTGATGGTCGCTTCCGCAACCTTTGCACCGCTTGCGGTCGACACATCCGGATTTGTGCCCTTGAACAATGTCTGCGTCGTCAGGCTACCGATGGAAAGATTCTTCTGCTCACCATCTTCGTTCGTCACCACCAATTGCTGCGAACTACCGTCAAGCAGGGATTCATTGTTGAAGCGCGTGCCCCCGGCAATGCGGTCGATAGTGCTACGCACTGCCTGGAATTCGATGTTGAGCTGTGCCCGCTCCTCCGCCGACAGGTTCGGAGCCGAAGCGCGCGATGCAATGTCACGCAGACGTGCAAGCTGTTTGCCGATTTCTTCTGCACCGGCATTCGCCGTACTTAATACAGCAGTCGCCTGAGCCACACCTTTCGACGCAACACGGAACTGGGCGATTTGATTCTGAAGATTGATGGCAGCCGACAGATTCGCAACATCACCGGACGTCGTGCGCGACGAACCAGAGATCAAACTGTTGAAAACAGATGATGCCTTGGAATTCTGGTTACCATACGCACGGTTTAAACCCGCAGCAATGGTAGCGATTGTCGAGACCGTCATGGTACGCACTCCTCGTTCGGAATACCTTCCAAACGTTGTTATAGCCTTCAGCGCCTCTTGTCGGGCACCTGTAATCGTAGAGCTTGCCCCACTTTTAAATTTATACTATAGGTGAAAAGACACCAAAATTCAACCGGAAATCTATTATGGCCGTTCTCAATCCCTTCATCGACCTGATAAGTAACATTATTTTTCTTATAAATCTGGCACTTACCATATGGATCGTGCTCGGCCTGCTCATCCATTTCGATATCGTAAACCGTCACAGCCCCATCGTTGCCCGGGTATATGGCACCCTGAGCCGCCTGCTCGAACCCATGCTCGGCCGGATCCGCCGCGCCTTGGGCAAATTCCTCCCCGATTTAGGTGGAATCGACCTCTCGCCGATCATCCTTATCCTGTTGTTACGTTTTATCGACAGCCTGATGTATAGCTGGTTCTTCCGTATTTAAGGACGCTTCAAACCCTTAGCACCACCACGCGACGTCTTTGGAGCCGTTTCAGGCGAAATGGCAGGCTGCCCATCGCTGCCAGCACGGAATACTTTAACGTTCAACAGCGACATTTCAGTGTCGTCGGTCTGCACATCGATGGAATGCTGCATCATCGCCTCGAATCGCGCCCGAATGATGGGCGTTTCGGTGTCGAGTGTGAAGAGTACCGAATTCAATGTGCCTTCACGTCCTTTCTCACGAATATCGATACGGTAACCACCATCTTCTTCCCGCCGCCATAGGCCCGGTCCGTCGATTCTGAGTCGATCATCGCCCCGGCGATATCCGCCCCCGGAATACTCTCCGGCAGGAACGGGATCAGCGGCGGTTGGGTAGCTGGTCGGTCATGAAGATCACTACACCAAGCAATTATTAAGGGTTTATGACGGGTTAAGCCGTCACCCTACGTGAAAACGACCGTTTTATTGCCGTTTAACAACACCCGGTGTTGCAATTTGTAGTTTAGCGACCGCGCCAGCACCTGCGCCTCGATATCCTGCCCCATCAGCGTCAACGCCTCCGGCGAATAGCTATGGTTCACCCGTGTCACTTCTTGGTCGATGATCGGACCCTCGTCGAGCGCGTCCGTCACATAATGCGCTGTCGCCCCGATCAGCTTCACCCCACGCTCATGCGCTTGGTGATACGGCTTTGCACCCTTGAAGCTCGGCAGGAACGAATGGTGGATGTTGATCGCCCGCCCGCGCAACGATGCCGACAATTCTGGACTCAAAATCTGCATATAGCGCGCCAGCACCACGATATCGATGTAATGCTCGGTCATGATCTCGCGAATCTGTGCTTCCTGCGCTACCTTGTTGCCATCGACAATCGGCAGGTGATGGAACGGGATCCCGTGCCACTCCACGATGCCACGCGCATCCGGGTGATTGCTGATGACCGCCGGAATTTCCATCGCCAGCTGCCTCGTACGGTAGCGATGCAGCAGGTCGTTCAGGCAATGCAGCTGCTTGCTGACAAGGATGAGTACCCGCGCCTTATCCGCCGCGTCATTGATACGCCAATCCATCGCGAAGGGCTGGCCCACTTTCTCGTCGAACGCTTGGCGCAATTGCTCACCTGCAGGCATCGCTGACCCAGACGAGAACTGTACCCGCATGAAGAAACGCTCCGTCGACGGATCGCCGAACTGCGTCGATTCCAGAATGAACCCGTCATGCGCCGCAAGGAAACCCGCCACCGCCGCAACGATGCCGCGCGTATCATGGCAGGAAAGGGTAAGGATGTACGTTGTCTGGCCCATAAGCCGCTGTTTGTAACGGCTTGAAGAGCAAATTGCAACGTGATTGCGGTTCAATGGAATAGGTGCCTAACCCATGGTGGCCAATAAAAAAGAACGCTAATCCGCCGGCCGCGGGAACACGCAGGTGATGGCCGTGCCCTTACCCGGTTCCGATTCCACGATCACATCACCCTGATGCAATTCCATAAAACGCTTCACCAAACTCAGTGACAACACCGAATCACTCCCCGCATTCGCGCCACGGAAGAACGGATCGAACAGGCGCGCCTTGCGCTCGGCATCAAGCCCAGGCCCGTCATCACGTACTGTCATCTGCAAATGGCCGCTCTCGGCGAAATCGACCTTCACTTCGATACGACCTTTCGATTTCGTCACCCGCACCGCATTGGCCAGCAAATTCGCAAGTATCTGCTTCACCCGCGTTTCATCTGCATCGATGCGCGTAATGGTAGGCAGTATATCGACCACGATACCAAGGTTTTGCAGCTTCAATCGCTCGCCAAGCAGCGCCAGCACAGCTTCAATGGCTGCCCTGATGTTGAACGGTTTCACATCGAGTTTTAGGAAGCCTGCCTCGATGGTCGCAAGGTCGATGATGTCGCCGATCAGCGAACTCAAATGCTGCGACGACTGATAGATGCCGCCCACATAGTCTCTCTGTGCTTCATTCAACACCCCCGCATATTCCCGCGCCAGCATTTCCGAGAACCCGGAAATGGACGTAAGCGGCGAACGCAGTTCATAACTCATATTCGCGAGGAATTCAGTTTTCATCCGGTCCGCCGTCTCCAGCGCTTGCGCGCGATCACGCAGGCTGCGCTCGACCACCGTAGAATCTGTTACATCCATAAAGCTGAGCAGCGTCGCCCCATCCGGCAGCGGCACGGCAGAACAATCCACCACCGACCCATTCGCCCGTTCGAACCGCAAACTGAGATGCTGACGCTGCTGGAATCGTGTGACAAGGCTATCGAGATAGCGCGGCCAGTCATCGGTCTTAAAATATTGCCGCGCCTTTTCGAACAATGTTCGGATATGCGGCTCGGTCGAAGTGAAATCCTCATCCATGTTCCAGAGTTTGCGGAAGGTCGGATTGCACAAGGTAAGCCGCCCAGTCTCCGCAAACACCGCAATCCCCTCATGCAAATTGTCTAGTGTTTCGCGCTGCACCGCGATCAGCGTGTTGTAGGACCGTTCGAGCGCGAGGCGGTCCGTCACATCTTCATAGGCGAACAAAATACCCCCCAGCGCATGCGGTATCGCAATCACGCGTAGCGTTCGGCCATCTGGCAGGTAAAAGAATTCTTCTTGCGGCTCAATGAGGGTGGTGAACAATTTTGTCTGCGCCTGCTTGAATGTCGCAAAGTTAGCTTGCTCAGGCAGCTTGCGTTTTTCACGCATTACTTCCAAAACTTCACCATAGGCTGGCTCCGTATCAAGCCACGACTCGTCCATCTTCCATAAATTGACGAACGCGAAATTATAGAATTTCAGTTTGCTATCGCGTCCATAGATCGCCATCGCCGAGGTGCTACTCTCAAGCAGATCTCGCAACGCCGACACATGCCGTTGGATCTCTTCCTGCGCCTGCTCCAGCTCGCTGATATGCGTGGCATAGCCAATGACGCCCTCGCCCTTCATCGGCACTTCGCGGATCATGTAAAGGCGGCGCTCGCCGCCCACCACAATATGCCGCCGCTCATACTGTTCCTTGCCCATCTTCAGCGCCTTCTCGGCTAGGCTGCGATGGCCTTTGTAAAGTTCCATATCGCCCACCGCGATGACGCTCTCGGCCGTCTCCTCCGCCACCTCGGTGAAGGCGAGGTTGCAATAGACGATGTTGAGGTCCGTATCGCGCTGCCAGATAGGGTTGATGGAGGAGTTGATGATATTGGCATACCGCCGCGCCTCGGCCTTGAGGCGGCTATTCTCGAACAGCAATCGTTCCGTGTCGCAAGGCACCACCCCCGCTGTCAACGGCGTCGACGGAATCTGCTTCCCCAGCAACTTTGCAAAGAACCCTACGAACATGCACCCATAGTATCGCCAAAACCGGCCTTGTCACGCAAATCCGTTACTTCGGAGCAAGTTAGCCGCGCGTAGCGTCCACTGCGAGCTGGAAAGAAGCGAACGAGGGGAGCGGTAGCGGGGGTCGAGGCATACCCCACGCCGTAGGCGCTAAAATACTAATATCGATACGTGTCTTTCTTGAATGGCCCCATAACGGAAACGCCCAGGTAATCCGCCTGTTCTTTGCTGAGTTTGGTCAATTTGGCCCCGATGCGCTTCAGGTGCAGCGCCGCCACTTTCTCATCGAGATGCTTCGGCAGTACATAAACTTTTTTATCATAGGATTTGGCATTGTTCCAAAGCTCGATCTGCGCCAGCACCTGATTGGTAAAGCTCGACGACATCACAAAGCTCGGGTGACCGTTCGCGCAACCGAGGTTCACGAGGCGACCCTCCGCGAGCAGGATGATACGCTTGCCATCTGGAAACTCGATCTCATCAACCTGCGGCTTCACATTATGCCACTTCATGTTACGCAATGCGGATACTTGGATCTCCGTATCGAAATGCCCGATATTACACACGATTGCACGGTCCTTCATCGCCCGCATATGCTCAATGGTGATGATGTCCTTGTTACCGGTGGTGGTAACAAAGATATCGGCACGCTCCTGCACGTCTTCCAGCGTCAGCACCTGATAGCCTTCCATCGCCGCCTGCAACGCACAGATCGGGTCAACTTCGGTCACGATCACACGCGCACCAAGCCCACGCAGCGACGCCGCGCAACCCTTGCCCACGTCGCCATAGCCGCACACGACCGCCATCTTGCCGGCAATCATCACATTGGTCGCTTGCTTGATGCCATCGACCAACGATTCGCGGCAGCCATAGAGGTTATCGAATTTCGATTTCGTCACCGAATCATTCACGTTGAACGCCGGAATGCCGAGTTTGCCTGCCGCTTCCATCTCGAGCAAGCGATGCACGCCCGTCGTTGTCTCTTCCGACACGCCGCGTATATCTTTCAGCAGCTCCGGATATTTCTCGTGAATGATGCGGGTCAGGTCGCCACCATCATCGAGGATCATGTTCGGCTTCCAGTCATTCGGCCCGGTGATGGTCTGCTCGATGCACCATTCATATTCCTCTTCCGTCTCGCCCTTCCACGCGAACACCGGCACGCCGAGTGCTGCGGTCGCGGCAGTAGCCTGGTCCTGCGTGCTGAAAATGTTGCAGCTGCTCCAGCGCACAGAGGCGCCCAGCGCGATCAGCGTCTCGATCAGCACCGAGGTCTGGATGGTCATATGCAGGCAGCCTACGATGCGCGCACCTTTGAGAGGTTGCTTCGCGGCATATTCCTCACGAATGCTCATCAGCCCTGGCATCTCCGTCTCGGCGATGGTGATCTCTCGGCGACCCCATTCAGCAAGGCCGATATCGGCGACTTTGTAATCCGTGAAATTCGCTTCAGCTTTTGCGGTGGCGGCCATTGGGGGTGCTCCTGTGAACAAGTTGATGCGTTGCCTTTACGTCACTCGCCCATGCTTGCAAAGTGTTTATTTGCGTTTAATGTCGCTTTCACAGGGTAATTCAACAGAGCTGATCTACAGGTTTGCCATGGAGGGAATATGCGCTGCACATCGTTGATGGGGGTTTTGCTTTCCAGTATCACCCTCACCGGTTTCACAAGTGGCGCCAGCGCCTTCGACCCTAACGCCGGCGCTGAACCTGAGGCGAATGTCGCCCGCCCAGCGCGCTATACACCCTACACCGACACCGTACTTCCCCGCGTCGTCACCAACCGCCCGCTATCAGTGAGCCCCGCCCCCGCGATTACTTATACTCCGCAGCCCGTAATCGCGCCTCGACCAGCACCAGCCCCTATCCCATCCGCCGCAGCGCAGCCCTACAACCCCGCGCCCGCTTATGAAGCAGCACCGCCACCCACCACTGCAGCCTCTGAACCCTCCGCAGGCTATGGCGTTCAGCCAGCCTCGCAATACCATCACTCCTATGGCATCAAGGACGAATCCTACGACGCCAACCGCTTCAGCCTGGGCATCGAAGGCTATTACGACCGTTACGAAGAAGAAGTCTTCGACTTTACCGATATCGGTCCGTTCGGCTCGCTCACCGGTTCCTACACCCATTATTTCGATCCCCAATGGTATGCCGGGCTCGAACTGCGCGGCTCCATCGGCAGCGTCGATTACGATTCCATCAGCGGCAAAGCCGACGGCATCACCCAGTGGGAAGTGGAAACACGGTTGCTCGCTGGCCTCGATATAGAAGGCGACAACGGCCAGCGCCTGAAATTCTACAGCGGCCTCGGCGCGCGCTATTTCTCCGATGAATTTAAAGGCGTCGTCACCAGCCTCGGTGCCAGCGGCTATGATCGCCGCATCACACAAATCTATCTCCCCATCGGCGGCACCTACCTGTTCAACGCCTACGGCCTGCAATTCGCCCCGAACCTCGAATACGACCATTTGCTGTTCGGTTACGTGAATTCCCGTCTGCAATCCATCCCGGGATTCGAGTCCTTCTCCAACCACCAGAAAACGGGCTACGGTATCCGTGGTGAACTGATGATGGGCCAGGTCGATCGCAACGGCACCGGCTGGCAGCTCGGGCCCTTCTTCCGCTACTGGAGCTTTGACGACTCCGAGATCGACAACGCCGGAGGTTTTGTCGGAGTCGAGCCCGAGAATACACGCCTGCAGGCCGGCGCGAGTGTAAAGCTCCTGTTCTAAACGTCAGTGCTTCGCCTTCTCCTCGGCCACTAGCTCTTTCTTGAGGATCTTGCCGACCGCACTCTTCGGAAGCGCGCTGCGGAACTCCACCGCATGCGGCAACGCATAGGCTGTGATGCGCGGTTTAAGATGCGCCTTCAACCCGGATTCATCCAGCGTCTGCGCTTCTTTCAGCACAATATACGCTTTGATCATCTGCCCGCGTGTCGGGTGTTCGAGCCCGACCACCGCACATTCCGCGACCGCCGGATGGGCGTAGATCTCTTCCTCCACATTACGAGGGTACACGTTGTACCCGCCGACAATGATCATCTCCTTCAAGCGATCAACGATATAGAAATATCCGTCTGAATCCATATACCCCAGATCGCCCGTATGCAGCCGCCCGTTGCGCAGCACATTCTCGCTCTCATCGGTGCGATTTAAATACCCTTGCATCACTTGCGGCCCACTGATGCACAATTCGCCGATCTCGCCATGCTTCAGCACCGTTACCCGGTCATCCTTGTCGATGATCTCCGCCATCGTCCCGGGCAGCGGCAAGCCGATGGAACCCGTCTTGTTTACGCCCACGAGTGGGTTACAATGCGTCACCGGCGAACTCTCGGTGAGCCCATAGCCTTCGACCAGCACGCAGCCCGTCAATTTCTCAAATTGCAGTTTCACCTCGACCGGCAATGGCCCGCCGCCTGAGATGCACATCTTGATGCTCGACAGGTCATACTGCGACAGGTTGCGTGCATTGTTAATGGTAGCATAGAGTGTACTTACCCCCGGCATGATGGTCGGGCTCTTGTTGGCGATATCGCTCAGCACATGTTTCAAATCGAATTTCGGATGGATGATGATGGTGAACCCGCTCGCGATCGCAAGGTTCAGCGCCACCGTCATCGCAAACACATGGAAGAACGGCAGCACCGCCAGCATCGTTTCGTTGCCGATCTCAAGCCCCACCATCCACTGCGTGCACTGCATCGCATTCGCATACAGGTTCGTATGCGTCAGCATCGCCCCCTTCGGCACCCCCGTCGTGCCGCCAGTATATTGCAGCACCGCAATATGCGAATCGGGAATGATATTCACGGGCGCAACAAGGTCCGAGGATTCAAGCAGCGTGTTCAGCGTCACATGGTAACTGTCATGCGGTGGGTGGGCGATGTCTTTCGCCTTCGCGGTCGCGAACAGCGCCCGCTTCGCCATCGGCATCGCCTCACCGAAATTGCATACGACGATTTTGCGTATGGAACTGTTGCCGATGAAAGGCACGAGCTTGTCGTAGGTGGCATGCAGATTCACCGTTACCATCACCTCGACATGCGCATCCTTCAGTTGATGCGCAATCTCATGCCCCGAATAAAGCGGGTTGAAATTGACGACGGTGCCGCCCGCTTTCAGGATGGCATAATGGCACATCACATATTGCGGGCAGTTGGGCATGAACAGACCAACGCGCGTCCCTTTCTTCACCCCGATATCCTGCATTCCCCGCGCGATGCGGTTGGTCATATCAAGCAGCTTGGCGTAGGTGTAAGTCTTCCCGAAAAAATCGAGCGCGATATTCTCCGGCCAGCGCTTCGCCGCCTGGTCCAGCACATAATGCAGCGGCTTGCCATGGAATGCCTGATGCCACCGTACGCCCTCGGGATAGCTGGCTTCCCATGGGTAGGCGGCGTTCGGGTGGCTCATGCAAGTTCTCCAAAAATCAGCGGATTTTGAGGCAATGCGGCGTCGAAGTAGCAATAAACTGCTTGTCAGGTCATTATGCGTGTTTTAAGCCCATTCGTCAAATGAGCATGATGCAGAGCAACATGGAAATTACCACGGATGTCGCCATCATCGGCGGCGGGCCCGTCGGCTTGTTCGCCGTGTTCGAGCTGGGCATGCTCAAATGCCGCGCCGTCGTCATCGACACGCTACCGGCCGTGGGCGGCCAATGCACCGCCCTTTACCCCGAAAAACCCATTTACGACATCCCCGGTTTCCCCAGCGTCGCTGCCACCGAATTAATTAAACATTTAGAGAATCAGGCTGCGCCCTTCGCCCCGCAATATGTGCTGGGTGAGCAGGTGACCGAATGCAGTAAAACCGAGAATGGCTGGAAACTCGTCACCAACGATTGCACCACCCTGAACGTCAAAGCCGTCATCATCGCTGCCGGCTGCGGCGCCTTCGGCCCCAACCGCCCACCACTTGAAGGCATCGAGCACTACGAAGCGACCAGCGTCCACTACATGGTCGCCCGCCGCGAAGACTTCCGCAACAAGAACATTGTCATCGCCGGTGGTGGTGATTCGGCCGTCGACTGGGCCGTGTCGCTTGCCGAAGTGGCAGCAAAAATCTACGTCGTCCACCGCCGCGACAAATTCCGCGCCGCACCGGATATGGTCGACAAAATGCAGGCCCTCGCCCACACCGGCAACATCGAGATGGTCGTCCCCTACCAACTCGAAGCCCTAGAAGGCGACAGCAAGGCACTCAGTGCCGTTTTGGTTAGGGATATGGATGGCAACACACGTTCCCTTGACGCACAGCACCTCCTCGCCTTCTTCGGTCTCAGCATGGAACTCGGCCCCATCGCCAATTGGGGCCTGAATTTAGAGCGCAGCCACATCACCACCGACCGCGGCACGATGCAAACGAGCGAGCCCGGCATCTTCGCCATCGGCGATATCGCCACCTACGACCATAAACTGAAACTCATCCTCTGCGGCTTCGCCGAAGCGGCCCACGCCGCCCATGCTATCCGCGACATCGTCTATCCCGGCGTCGCCTACCATTTCGAATATTCGACCAGCAAAGGGGTGGGTGCATGACCGCCCAACTGATCGATGGAAAAGCCTTCGCCGCCAAACTGCGCGGCACCATTGCGACTGCGACCGCGAGGGTGAAGGAAC
>JBMOIY010000026.1:0-20802 GCA_049317085.1 Rickettsiales bacterium
TCGCACCCCAGTGGAAGTAGGCCATGATCCCGCCGTGCAGGAACGCCGGTGCCCGGTACTTGATTGCTTCCTCGATCCGCTCGTCCGACATCACGACGTCTCGCACGGCGGCGATCACGTCCGGTTTGATGCTCGGCGCACTCTCGAGCAACGCTAGCAACTGACCCACATGCTTCGGCGCATCGTCGCCCACCACCACCGGCAGCGTCAGCTTGCCCTTATATTTATCGCGGCTCAGCACTTCACCCTCAGCATCGATGAGCTTCTGCACCCCATCCAGCTGCCACCAGGCGGCGGGCACACGCTCCTGAATCGCCACCACCAGCTGGTCCGGCAACGCGCGGCTGATCGTCACCGATTTCACCTCGGGAATCAGCAGCAGCCGTGCCTTCATCGCTTCCAGCGATAATTTGAGGATGGGTTCACCCTGCTCAATCCCCAGCGCCGCTTTTATATCCTTTGCCGACGCATGTTTGCGTCCTGTCAACGTCACCTGATTGATTTTGAACCCAAGCGACGCTGTCTGCCGCCAGAACCGGTCATTGCTCTGTCCCACTGCCTGCTGCAGCTTACCCGTATGCATCAGCCACCAGCCACCAACAAGCCCATACGCCATCAGCGCCACCCCACCACCGATCATCGCACGCTTCTTCCACAGCTGACGGCGCTGCTTGGCCTTTTTCCGGCCGAACTCTGCCACCGCTTGCGCGCGGGTGACGCCAGACTGCTTGACCTTGACCCGTGCGCGCTGCTTAGCCATCCAGCCTCGCCGTCGCAAGGATGCGTCCCACGAGCTGCTTGAAATCGATGCCTGCATAGGCAGCAAGTTCCGGCGAGAGTGACATCGGCGTCATCCCCGGCTGCGTGTTGGTCTCGAGGATATAAATTTTTCCATCGCCTTTCTCATCCCAGCGGAAATCCGACCGCGTCAGCGAACGGCAACCGAGCGCCCGGTGCGCCGTGAGCGCCATTTGCTGCACTTCCTGATAAATTTTCTCCGGCAATTGCGCCGGGCAGATATGGAAGCTGCCACCTTCGGTGTATTTATTGTCGTAATCATAGAATCCGGATTTGGTGGTGATCTCCGTCACCCCAAGCGGTGCATCATCCAGCACTGCCGCCGTCAGCTCACGTCCCGGGATATACTGCTCGACCATCACCGTCTCGCCATACGGCCAGTTCGCTCGCGTGAAATGGAAGTTATCCTTCTCGAACACCAGCTTCACGCCGACACTCGAACCCTCATTCGCCGGCTTCACCACATAGGGCCGCGCCATTACATCGCCCGCGATGAGCTCATCCTTATGCGCCACCACACCCTTCGCGCAACGCAATCCGGCTTTCTCGAAAATCACTTTTGCCATCGGCTTATCCATCGCGACCGCTGAAGCCAGCACGCCCGAATGCGTATAGGGAATCTTCAAAATTTCGAGCAGGCCCTGGATGCACCCATCCTCGCCATAACGACCATGCAGCGCGTTGAACGCCACATCCGGTTTCGCTTTCTGCAGATCATCGACCACATCGGCCGACACATCGATGGAAGTGACTTTATGCCCAAGCGCAAGCAGCGCTTTCTCAACCGCCGCACCACTGGTCAGCGACACTTCGCGCTCGGCGGATAACCCACCTTTTAAAACAGCAACATGCATGGCGTGCGTCATCCTCGAATGAAACATTAGGTTAAAACTTGCCGATTGCATGATTTTTTTGTTGGGGAAACCTTAGCGGAAGACGTGCTGCGACACAACAGCTCTTATTCAAGTATCCAGCGATTTTACCGCCCCATGGATGAGCTTTACCATGGGGTTATGACCCTGCAGCTGATAAGTTTGTGTTAAACCATTGATTGCCAATGCAACCTGATCCAGCGAGCAAAAATCCATATGCGGGTCGACCGGGTGGGTGCTGACGCTGAACCCCCGCCGCTCCAGTTGCCCACACAGCAGCCCGCTGAAATGAATGAACGCGAACGAACTATGGCACTTGCGCCGATCGAGCCGCACGCTGATGGGCAGTTCCGTCGCCCGGTTCATCGTGATCTCGATTTCCCCGGCCCGGTTATCCTCAGGGTTGCTGTTCGTCACATCATTATACAAAAGTTGCAACGCCACCTCGCATTCCATCAGCGATGCCTGCGCGGGGTCCAGCGCCATTAACCGGCCATAATATTCCAAACCATGTGTAAGAATATTGCCCATAAGTCGCTCACAGTAACAAATCCGCATGTTAAGGATGATGACAGTTTTGTGACAATCGCTTAAGAGCGTCCGATACGCTTGATTTCCCAGCGCAACTCGACACCCGACTGCGCCTTAACGCGCGCACGCACCTCATCCCCGAGGGTTTCGAGGTCTTGCGCCGTTGCCTCGCCGGTATTGATCATGAAATTGCAATGCAGGGTCGACATTTCCGCCCCGCCCACTCTGAAACCGCGGCACCCGGCCTTGTCGATCAGCTCCCACGCTTTATGCCCCTCGGGGTTTGCGAACGTGCTGCCCCCAGTGCGCTCACGGATCGGCTGCGTCGCCTCGCGCTTCGCCTGAATTTCCGCGATCTGCGCCTCGATGTCGACCGGTTCGCCCTTAGCCGTCAGGAACCATGCCCGCGTGAAAATCAACCCCTGCTGCCCACCATAATGCCGGTAACTGTAATTCATCTCTTCGACACCGAGCATCACCACCTCACCCGTCGGCGTCACCGCCTCCGCATGCAGCAGCACATCCTTCACCTCATGGCCGTAAGCCCCCGCATTCATCGCCAGCGCCCCGCCGACCGTACCCGGAATTCCACTCATGAACTCCAGGCCCGAACGCCCCATCGATGCCGCGATGCGCGCAAGGTTCAAATCCAGCATCGCCGCGCCCGCAACCAGCATGGAACCTTCCAGCACCGCCTCATTGAAGAACCGCCCAAGGCGAATAACCACGCCCGGAATGCCGCCATCCCGCACGATGAGGTTACTTCCCACCCCAATCACCGTCACCGGCAGGTCGGCAGGCTTATGCTTCATGAAATGGGCGAGGTCGTTGGTATCTTCCGGCTTGAACAGCACCTCCGCCGGCCCACCGACGCCAAACCAGTTGGTCTTGCTCAGCGGCGCATCGAAGCGATAGGCGCCGCGCACCTCAGGAAGTTTATCATGCATCGCGTAGCCTCCCATGGCGAGCCGGAGCGAAGCGAACGAGGGGGAGCAGTAGCGGGGGCGAGACGCCCCCTGCGGCAACACCGCTAATACTACGCACGCTCTTTCGCCTTAGGCAACAACGCCGCCAGCTCCTGCGGCAGGCTGGCCGCCCATTTACTGATGCTCCCTGCACCAAGACAAATGACAAAATCCCCCCGCTGCGCGATGCCCGCGATCATCGGCGCCAGTTCTTTCTCGTTCGGCAGCGCCAGCACATGCCGGTGGCCATGATTGCGAATCCCCTCGACCAGCGCATCGCGGTTCGCCCCTTCGATGGGCTCCTCCCCCGCCGTATACACATCCGTCACCAGCACCGTGTCTGCATCCGAGAAACAGGTGCAGAAATCCGTGAACAGACTATGCAGGCGTGTGTAACGGTGCGGCTGCACCACCGCGATCACCTTGCCACCCGTGGCCTCGACCGCCTGCCGCGCGCTGCTCAGCGTCGCCGCGATCTCGACCGGGTGATGACCATAATCATCGATGATGGTAATCCCATTCACCTCGCCCGTCTTGGTGAAGCGGCGCTTCACTCCCTCGAATGTTTTAAGCGTTCTCACGATGCTCGCATCCTCGATGCCCACTTCACGTGCGACCGCCAGCGCCGCCAGCGTATTACGCACGTTATGCATGCCATACATCGGCAGCTCCACATCCTTCAGCGTGTAGGGCGTGCCCGTCACCCGCTCGGTCATCTCCACATCGAACACCTGCCCGCCCGCGACCTGCCGAATATTCACCGCCCGCACATCCGCCTGCGGGCTGGTACCGTACGAGATCATCCGCCGGTCGACGACTTTCGCCATCAACGCCTGCACTTCCGGATGGTCGATGCACAGCACCCCGAACCCATAGAACGGTAACTGCGTGATGAATTGCTGGAACGCCGCTTTCAGATTCTCGAAATTCCCGTAATGGTCGAGATGCTCAGGGTCGATATTTGTCACCACCGCAATGGTCGATGGAATACGGATGAAGGTGCCATCACTCTCATCGGCCTCCACCACCATCCACTCACCCTCACCCAGCACCGCATTAGTGCCCAGCGCATTGATGATGCCGCCATTGATGACCGTCGGCTTTTTCCCCGCCGCCATCAGCAGCGTTGAAATCAGCGAGGTCGTCGTTGTTTTCCCATGTGTCCCCGCAATCGAAATCGTCGCCTTCAGGCGCATCATTTCCGCCAGCATCTCCGCCCGGCGCACCACCGGAATCCGCTGCGCGCGCGCTTCCACCACTTCCGGGTTATCCGACTTCACCGCCGAGGAAATCACCAACACCGCAGCACCCGCAATATTCTCGGCATGATGCTGACCAATGACCACGTTGATGCCCTGCTTGCGTAACCGCTCGACCGTGTAATTGTCGGACAAATCCGAGCCCTGCACTTTGTAACCCAGATTGTTCAGCACCTCCGCGATGCCGCTCATACCGATGCCGCCGATACCGACAAAATGCAATGTGCCCACATCGAGCGGCATATGGTTACCAAGGGAAAATGTGCGAATGCGTTTGATCATACCGTCCTCTATTTTCTACAATCGTACACCGAATTTCGCCGCGCCCGCAACGGTGATGACATAAAGCCCCACCGTCAATACACACGCCGCACCAAGCGCCGGCCAGAAACCAACGCCCGCCCGCAACATCACAGGCAGCGCCAAAAACATCGGCAGGCTAGGCAACACATACCAGAACGTGGCCTCGGCATGCGCCGCGATGCGTTCGCTATCGCCAGTGTCGCGCCACAACCACAAAATCGCCAGCAACGAAATCAACGGCAGTGACGCAATCAGCGCTCCAAACCCTGCGCTACGCTTCGCTACTTCCGACACCAGCGCAATAAGGAATCCGCTCAAACCGCATTTGATGATAAAATACATCATGACGTCACCAGGTCAGCCAATATCTCCGCCGCATTGGCATTGGCCAGCGTCCGCATCTTAGCCGCCGCTTCGCTCAACCGGTGCGGCACACGCATCATGGTCTCGAGCTTCGCAGCCAGCGATTCCGGCGTGAACGCCTGCTGGGTGACGACCCAGCCAGCACCCGATTCTTCAATCGCCTGCGCGTTGTAATATTGGTGGTTATCCGTCGCAATCGGCAGTGGCACCAGCAATGCCGGTTTGCCCGCGACCATCAATTCTGCCACCGTCGACGCCCCAGCCCGGCAGATCACCAGATGCGCTGAGGCCAACCGTGCCGCTACATCGACAAAAAATGGCGCGAGGTCCACCTGCATCCCGAGCGCCGCATATTTCGCGCGTACATCCTCAATCTCGATTTCGCGGCATTGCTGGTCGAGGCGAATCCTCGCCCGCACATCATCCGGCAACCGCTTCATCGCTTCGGGAACGATCTCGCTGAACACGCTCGCCCCCTGGCTACCGCCGATGACCAGCACCCGCATCATGCCATTTTCTGCAAGCGCAGGATAGTCCACCTTCGCAATGGCGCATACCGCCGCGCGCACCGGGTTGCCCGTCAGCCGCACTCTGGCGCGCGCTGCTTCCGGCATCATCCGCGTCTGTTCATAGGTCGTCGCAATGAGTTTGGCACGCTTCGCCAACAACCGGTTCACTCTGCCCAATACCGAATTCTGTTCATGAATGATAGTACGCTCGCCAGCCATCATTGCCGCCACCATCGTCGGGAAGGAGGGATAGCCACCGAACCCGACCACCGCCAGCGGATTTAACTTATGCAGCACACAGCGCGCCTGGATCACCCCAAGACCGATACTCAGCAAGTTCTTGCATTTGCGGATGCCATTGCCCCCCAGCGACCTGGCCCGGATGGTGTGGATAGGAATGGTGCCCAGCACCCCGTCCCCGCTCGATTTATTATACTGATGGAACCGGTGATCCGTCACGAGATGCGGCTCATACCCACGCGCGCGCAGCACCTCCGCCAGCGCCACCGCCGGGAAGATATGCCCCCCCGTGCCGCCCGCCGCCAGAACGATAATGCGTGATTGCTCTTTCCTCGCCATACGGCGCGCAGACTGCCGCCAACCCACGCGTTACGCAAGCGTTTTTGCGGGTTTAACCCAGATAAGCGCCAGTTACCTGTGTAGCGCTTTACAACGAGCCCCACAGAGAATGAAGTTTAAGGTGAAACCCTCATCAGGCGCGAAGCGCCGTCAAGCAACATAGCGGATGCTGGTACGTGTCCGCGTAGGTTTAGGCTGCCCAAACCGCTTGCGGGTCAAGGCCAGCATCATCCCCATGCCACCTGCCATAGCGACCAGCGACGACCCACCATAACTCAGGAACGGCAACGTCATCCCCTTCGCTGGCAGCAAATTGACGGCGACGCCCATATTCACGATGGACTGGATACCGAACTCAGCGAGTAACCCGCCCACTGCGATCATGCGGAACCGGTCCTGCTCCTGCCCCATGCGCAGGAACCCGCGCACCACGATGACCGCGAACAGGAACACGATGAGCAGACAGAACAGCATGCCGAACTCCTCCCCCGCCACCGAGAAAATGAAGTCCGTGTGCGAATCGGGGATATGTTGCTTCACCACCCCCTCGCCCGGCCCGCGTCCGAACCACCCGCCGCCCTTGAACGCCTCGAGCGATTTCTCGACCTGGTAATTATCCCCGCTCGACGGGTCGAGGAACCGGTCAATGCGCGAGGCCACATGCGGCAGCGCATAATAGGCCCCGAAGAACAGCGCGATGCCGCCAATGGCCATGCCCCCGACCCAGAGGAACGATAGCCCGGCAAGGAATAACTGCACCGCGAACATCCCGCTGATGGTCACCGTCATCCCGAAATCCGGCTGAATGATGAGCAGCAGCGCCACCACCGCATACATCGCGATCGCCACGCGATACGCCGGAAAGTCAGGTTGGCTGATTCGCAGCGAGAAGATCCATGCCAGCATCACCGCAAAGCAAGGCTTCATGAATTCCGATGGTTGAATGGACATGCCCGCAAAATGCATCCACCGCGTTGAGCCCTTATTCTCATAGCCGATGAGCGGTAACAACAGCATCAGCACAAAACTGATGATGAAACCGAGCATCGCCAGCTTACGGATTTTATCGCTCTCCATCATCGAGATGATGACCATCACCACCGTCGAAATCCCAAGGAAGATCTGGTGCCGTGAAACGAAATAGAAATCCGCATAGCCCAGCCGCCGCGCGACAGGCGGGCTGCCCGCCATCACGAGGAAGAAGCCGATGCAAATGAGCATCATCACGCAGAAGAACGTCGTGCGGTCCACCGTAAACCACCAGCGACCGAGCGCCGTGGTGTTGCGCCGGTCAAGCGGTTGCCGCATGGGTGCCTCCCTGTTTCAGCGCCTCGAACAATGTCACGAATGCCTCGCCGCGCACCTCGAAATTAGCGAACTGGTCGAACGACGCGCAGGCAGGCGATAACACGACCGCCGCCCCATCAATTTTTTCACGCACCGCATCTGCCGCCGCTGCGGCGAATGCTTTCTCCAGCGTGCCACATTGCGTAAAAGCCACCTGCCCCTCCAGCGTTGCCGCAAATATCGCCGCCGATTCACCGATCAGATACGCATGGCGTATCTTCGGGAAATACTTCACCAGCGGTTCGATGCCGCCCTCTTTCGCTACCCCGCCGATGATCCAGTACACATCATCATACGTATTGAGCGCCTTCTCCGCCGCATCCGCATTCGTCGCCTTGCTGTCATTCACGAATTGCACGCCATCGACCACGCCCAGCCACTCCATCCGGTGCGCGAGGCCCGGGTAATTCTTCATCGCATGGATCACATCCGGCGCACTGCACCCATTGCTGACACAGGCCGCATATGCCGCCGCCGCATTCTGCCAGTTATGCTCGCCCTGCAGGGATTTGATGTCGCTGATATTGCCCTCGGCCGGCGTTGCCGTGTCATGGAGGATTCCCCCGGCCACATGCACCCCGTTCACCACCTTGCCCGATGCCGCGATAGGAATCACCCGCACGCTTTTCGCCGCAATCATCTCCCGGCAGATCGCTTCGCTGGTTGCATCATCCACCCCAACGATTGCGACATCGTTTGCATCCATCCGGTCGAAAATATGCTTCTTCGCCGCGATATAGGCTTCCATCGACCCGTGATGGTCGAGATGGTCCGGCGAGATGTTCAGCAACACCGCCGTCCCGAAATGCGTCGTGCGCACAAGGTCCAATTGGTAGGACGAAAGCTCCAGTACATAGATGCCGTTCGCATCGAGCGGCATGAGCGCCAGCGCCGGGGTACCGAGATTGCCCCCCACCTCAACCCGCTTGCCGCACGCCTTCAGCACATGCGCGATCAGCGTCGTCGTCGTCGATTTCCCGTTCGTCCCCGTGATGCAGACATACCGCGCCAGCGGCTGCGCGCGATACAGCAACTCAATATCGCCGATCACTTCGACACCCGCTTTCTCCGCCGCCACCACCGCCGGGTGCGACAGAAAAATCCCCGGGCTCATCACCAGCGATGCCATCCCCGAAAAATCCCACTCAGCGACCGGCGCAAGTTTCATCAATGGAAATTCTTTCACCGCCGCCGCACGCGACCCTTCCCCATCATCCCACGCAACCACCTGCGCGCCCGAAGCAAGCAACGAAGCCACTGTCGCCCGGCCAGATTTGCCAAGGCCGACCACGCCGAATATCTTACCCCCGATATTAGGAACGACAATCACTTCAGTACCCCATCGATGATCAGAGTAGACCAGGTGCTAGGCACAACCGCTTTTGTAAACCGGGGAGTAGCAGCGCCACATGAGGATTTACAAAAGTGGGGGCAACGACGCAGATGGTACGCTATGGTCATCGACACCTACCGAAGTTTCAAGGTGGAGAGGCCAATGAGCGCCAGAATCACTGCCACAATCCAGAACCGAATGACCACCGTCGGCTCCTTCCAGCCCAACTTTTCATAATGATGATGAATCGGTGCCATGCGGAATACCCTCTTGCCGGTCATTTTGAACGACGCCACCTGGATCATCACCGATAACGCCTCGACCACGAACAACCCGCCGATGATGGCAAGCACGATCTCATGCTTACAGATTACCGCAATTGCACCCAACGAACCACCAAATGCCAACGAACCCGTATCGCCCATGAACACCATCGCTGGCGGCGCATTATACCACAGGAATCCTAAGCCCGCCCCGATCATCGCCGCGCAGAACACCGCAAGTTCCCCGGTGCCTGCGACGGAATCCAGATGCAGGTAATTCGCATAGACCACGTTGCCCACGAGATAACTGATAATGGCAAAGCACCCCGCCGCAATCATGATCGGCACAATGGCCAAGCCATCCAGCCCATCGGTCAAATTCACCGCGTTGCTCGCACCGACGATGACGACCATCACGAACGGGAAATAGAAGAAGCCAAGGTTCCACAGCACATTCTTCAGGAACGGCGGCGAGAGGTGATGGTTCAGGTTCGCTGGCGTCACCGAGCTGATCCAGATGGCAGCGATAAGCCCAATAGCAAATTGCAGCACCAGCTTCTTCTTGCCCGAGAGCCCCTTATGGTTCTTTTTCGATACTTTCAGATAATCATCCATGAAGCCGATGGCGCCATAGCCGAGCGTCACGAACAGGGTGATCCAGACATAATGGTTGGTGATATCCGCCCAGAGCAACGTCGACACCGTCACCGCGAACAGCATCATCAGCCCACCCATCGTCGGTGTGCCCTTCTTCGTCAGCACATGCGATTCCGGCCCATCATCGCGAATCGGCTGGCCGCCATGCTGCTTGTTCTTCAGCCAGCGGATGAGGCGCGGCCCGATGACAAAACTGATGATGAGCGCAGTGATGATCGCCCCGCCACTACGGAACGTGAGGTAGCGGAACAGATTGAAGAACTGCACATCACCCGCGAGCGGAACAAGGAAATTATAGAGCATTAGCGGTTACCTTCGATAGCTTCGACGACCACATCCATTCGGCTCCCGCGCGACCCTTTGACCAGAACAAGGTCATTCGCGCGCAATGCCTCCACCACGACCGGCGCCAGCTCGCGGCTGGTCGGTTTATAGGCCCCCCGCATGCTCTCTGGCAAGGCATGATACATCTTCTCCATGAACGTCCCCGCCGCGAACACGAGGTCCATCTGGTTGTTGACGAGGGTCGGCACCAGCCCCACATGCAAATCTTCCGCATGGTCGCCCAGCTCCAACATATCGCCCAGCACCACTACAGTACGCACTTTTTCGGCTGAAGCATCGCGAATCTCAGCGATCTTCTCAATCGCCCCTTTCATCGAGACCGGGCTCGCATTGTAGCAATCATCCACAAGGCGCAGATTGCCTGCTTTTACCGTCAGCTTCTTGATTTGGCCACGCCCTTTTGGCTCATGGAAATTCGCCAGCGCAGCCGCCGCTTTCGCAAGGTCTGCACTTAACGCATCCACCACACCCAGCACCGCCACCGACATCAACGCCCAATGCTTACCGATGGTGCCGACAGTATAGGAAATCGCAGTCCCCGCGATGGTTGCCTCGATCACCGATTGCGTATCGTCGATCGCATAATGCGTCATCCGGCACAGCGCATTTTTCCCAGTGCCAAAGGAAAGAATACGGTCCATCCCCCGCGCCTGCGCATGCTTCTTCAGGCGCTCATAGTGCGGGTTATCCGAGTTCAGCACCGCAACCCCTTTGCCGCCCATGCCCTCAAAAATTGCCGCCTTCTCGTCCGCAATCGCTTCCACCGTTTCGAAGAACTCAATATGCACCGCATCGACGGTCGTAATCAGCGAAACATGGGGCTTCGTCATCAGCGACAGAGGGCTGATTTCCCCCGCATGGTTCATGCCCATTTCGATGACGGCATAATCTACGTTAAGCGGTAGATTTGCAAGATTCAACGGCACGCCGAGATGGTTGTTGAGGTTACCCTTGGTCGCATATACCGAGCCCGTCGCCTTAAGCGCTGCCGCGATCATTTCCTTCGCACCCGTCTTGCCCACGCTGCCAGTAATACCGATGAACTTCGCCTGTGAACGATTGCGGCCCGCCGCACCCAGCGCCTGCAATGCCTTCTCGACATCCTTCACGATGACGAGTTTCGCCGCATCCACACCAGCAATTTGTTTGCTGACCAGCGCACCCACGGCGCCTTTTTCAAGCGCCGCCGCTACATGCTCATGCCCATCCACTTTCGTGCCCAGCAGCGCCACGAACAGCGCCCCCTTCTCCAGCGTGCGCGTGTCAATGCTGACAGAGCTCGCCGTCCAGCTCCCGCTGCTCATGCCTTGCGTGGCGTTGATAATATCCTGCGTCGTCCATTGGGTGCTCATGCGGCAACTGCCTTTCTGATGTGGTCTGCATCGCTGAAGGGAATCACTTGATTGCCGATGGTCTGGGTTGTTTCATGGCCTTTGCCGGCGACGACCAGAACGTCACCCGCTTGTAGATTTTGTATCGCCTGACGAATGGCCGCATCGCGGTCGCCGATTTCCGTCGCGCCCGTCGCACGCGCCATAATCGCAGCGCGGATAAGGGCCGGATTTTCACTGCGTGGATTATCATCCGTTACGATCACCTGATCAGCGAATTCCGCTGCCACCGCACCCATCTCTGGCCGCTTGCCCACATCGCGATCCCCGCCACAGCCGAACACCACATGCAGTTTGTTCGCTGTGTGCGGGCGCAGCGTTTTCAAGATATTTTCGAGTGCCGCTGGTGTGTGCGCATAATCGATGAACACCGGTGACCCATTCTGCGCGCCGACTTTTTCCAGCCGCCCGGGAACGCCCTGCAACAGCGGCAACAACTTCAGCGATGCCGCTTCGCTCACCCCTGTCAACGTCAACAGTCCAATCGCCGCCAGCATATTGCTCAACTGGAACGCCCCATAGAGTGGCAGTTCCAGTGCGTAGGGCTTGCCATGAAGCATCACGCTCGCATCCAGCCCATCCGTATGCGGCGTGACTTTGACGACGCGGTAATCAGCCTCTGCCGATTTGCCGAAGCTGATGACTTTCAGTTGGCGCTCGTCGCATAGCGTCTTTAGCGCCGTGAAATGCCCATCATCACGGTTCAGCACCGCCAGCGACCCGTCTGCAAGCAGCACGCGGAACAGTCGCGACTTCGCTGCGAAATAGGCTTCGAGCGAACCATGGTAATCGAGATGGTCGCGCGTGAAATTCGTGAACGCACCGGCCGCAAACTTCACCCCATCCGCCCGCTTCTGGTCGAGCCCGTGGCTTGAAGTTTCAATCGCAACAACACGTACTCCCTCAGCCTGCAAATCGTGCAAGGTCCGGTGCAACAAAATCGGTTCCGGCGAAGTATTCAATGCCGGGTACAACGCATTCAGCGTCGCATGTTCGGAACGCAAGCCAAGCGTCCCCATCGACGCCGCATCGAGGCCCGAAAGCTGCGCCAGTTGCCGCACGAAATCCGCCGTCGAGGTCTTACCGTCCGTGCCCGTGATCGCGAACGCGAATTCCGGCTGCGGCGCATAGAACACCGACGCCAGCTTGCTCACCGCAGCCCTCATATCAGGCACCCGGATCAGCGGCACCGAGGCCACGATATCCACCCGCGCATCTTCTGCCATCAGAATGGCCGCCGCACCCGCCGCCAATGCATCCGGAATATAGTTCGCCCCATCCGCCGCAACCCCCGGCATCGCCGCAAAAAGGCTGCCTGGCTTCACCGCACGGCTATCACTGGTGAGGTGCTGGATGGCAATGTCCGTATCGCCATGCACGGCAACATCTGGAAAACATTGTGCGAGGAGGTTAGAAAGAAGCTGCATGCACCGCCTCCTTCGTCATCGCATTTTCCTTGGCTAGCAGCGCCGCTTTATCGCGCGCCTCAGCACCCGCCCACATTGCATTCACACGACCGTCCGGCGGATTGAAATTTGGGCTCATCGCAAGCAGCGGCGCCATGCGCTGCACCACACGGCCCACCACCGGTGCTGAAATCCATCCGCCCGTGGCAAAGCCATAGGTGGCCTTGTTCCCCTTCGGTTCATCCACCATCACAAGAATAGCGTATTTCGGGTTCGTCACCGGGAACACACCAACGAACGACGCGACTTTTGCGTCCTTGTTGTAAACCCCGTTTGTGTTCTTTTCCGCCGTCCCCGTCTTGCCGCCCACATCATAGCCCGGTGCATTGGCGGATTTCCCCGTGCCATGCACCACCACAAGGCGCAGCAGGTCACGCACATCATTCACCGTCGATTGCGATACGATCGTCTTGCCCGCTGGCTTGCCGTTATTCCCATCCTTCACCAGCGTCATACTATGCAACCGCCCATCGCTCGTGATGGAGGCAATGGCATTCACCAGATGCAACGGCGATACCGAGATCCCGTGTCCATAGGCCACCGTCATCGTGGTCAGTTCCGGCCATGTACGCGGGATAATGGGCCGCGCCAACTCCGGCACTTCTAGCTTTACCGGCTCGAACAGGCCTAGCGATTGTAGGAACGACTGTTGACGCTTGCCACCAAGGTCGAGCGCCATTTTCGCCGTACCGATATTGCTTGAATAGGCGAATATTTCTGGCGTCGACAGCCAGCGCCCTTCGGGGTGGGCATCCTTGATGGTGAAGTTTCCGTAGCGGATTGGGTGGCTCGCATCATACCCACCCTTGAGCGTCGTCACTTTGTTCTCGATCGCCGCCGCCATGGTGAAGGTCTTGAATGTCGAACCCATTTCATACACACCGAGCGTCGCGCGGTTGAAGCGCGCATCGTCGCTCGCCTTGCCCGGCTGGTGCGGGTCGAACTCCGGCAGACTCGTCATCGCCAGCACTTCTCCGGATTCGATATCCAGCACGACGCCAACACCACCAATGGCCGAGAATTCCTGGATCGTCTTGTTCAATTCATCACGCATCATCGACTGGATGCGAAGGTCGAGCGACAGCTGAAGGGGCTTGTCGCTCTGCTGGCTTTCGAGTTTGTTGTCGAAGGATTTTTCGATACCAGCAAGGCCCTGATTATCCACACCCACATAGCCGATAGTGTGCGAGAACAACCCCCCATACGGATACACCCGACGAATATCCGGCTCGAAGAACAGCCCCGGAACGCCAAGATTATTCACCTGTTCCTGTTGCGAGGGCGTGAGGTGCCGCTGCAGGTAGAGGAACGTCATATGCTTGCGTTCCAGTTTCTCCTCAAACGCTTTTGCCGATTCGTGCGGGAAGATTTTATTCAGTGCTTTCGCAACATCCGCCTCATGGCGAATGATGGTCGGGTTCGCGACCAGCGATGCGGTCTTGATCGAGGTTGCAAGCACGAGGCCATGGCGGTCGACGATCTCGCGCCTCACCACCTGCTGCGCCTCACCCACTTTCGACACATCGACATCATCCTCACGCGCCAGCAGCAATTGCGGCTCGTTGACGAGGCGCGCACATGGCAAATCACCACCACCCACCGTGCTAACTTCGAACAACCTCAGGCCGAGCATCATGAAACATAGCGCAAAGAACATCGCGACAAGGATGCTGCGCGCGCGAGATTCACCCATGCCACGTTCGGCTCGACTTTCCACCCGTACGATACGTGCCGGTGGGCGCTGCGACGGACTGCGGCGGAACTGGCGCAACTAGCGTGCCCCACCAATGCTGGAAACCTGCTGCACCATCCCCGCCGTGTTCGACGGTTCCGCGACAGGATAGGCCGCTGGCAACACGCTCACCTGGTCGATCTGGCGGCTATCGAGCGGCACAAGATCGAGATGACGATCCGCCAGACGCCGCAGGCGATCCGGGCGGTTGAGATAGGCCCATTCCGCATTCAGCAAATGCAGCGATTCTTTTTCGCGCGCAAGGTCCGCCTTCAGCACGGTCACATCGCGCTGCACGCCCTGCACACTGTATTTAACGAGGTAAACCCCGATGGCGAGTACGACAAAGCACACCATATTGATGAGGATACGTAGATTCATGGCACGAACTCCTATGCAGCAACATTCGAAGGACTCGCGGTGCGGGTTGCACAGCGCAGCTTTGCCGAGCGCGCTCTAGGGTTCAGGCTCACCTCTTGTTCAGACGGGGTGATGGCCTTGGTTGGGGTTAAGGTGAAAGTGTTGGCGGTCGCGGCCTGCTGTACGTACAGCGCAGCAGGCGAGTGGCGCGAAATAGCCGGGGCGATCTGGGCCTTGGCCTGCATAAATTGTTTGACGATGCGGTCCTCGAGCGAATGAAAAGTGATGACGACCAGCCGCCCGCCGGGCTTGAGCAATTGCTCCGCCGCTTGAAGCGCCGCTTCCAGCTCCGCGAGCTCCTGATTCACTTCGATACGCAAGGCTTGGAAGCTGCGCGTCGCCGGATGGATTTTCATCTTCCCCGGATTACGCACCGCGCTTCGAATGATATCTGCCAGTTGCACCGTCGTCGTGATCGCCTGCACTTCACGTGCCGCAATGATGGCCCGGGTGATGCGCTTCGCATCCCGCTCCTCGCCATAATCACGCAGGATGCGGACAAGCTCGGCTTCCGAATATTGATTCACCACATCGGCCGCTGTCGGGCCATCGGCACCCATGCGCATATCGAGCGGCGCCGCGCGCTGGAACGAAAATCCACGCGCGCTTTCATCGAACTGCATGCTCGACACACCAATATCAAGCACAATTGCGTCGACCGCGTGGATGCCCGCAGTGGCCAACATGTCGACCATCGCGGAGAACCGCGCGGCCAGGAATAAAAAATGCCCGGGAAACTCCCGGGCAAGAGCATCGGCAAGTATTTTAACATGCGGGTCGCGGTCGAACGCGATCACGCGGGCGCTTGGCGCCGCATTCAGCAACGCGCGGCTGTAACCGCCAGCGCCGAAAGTTCCATCCACCACCACCTCACCGGCTTTCGGCGCGACAGCGCTCAGCATTTCGTCACGCATCACCGGGATGTGCAGATGCTCATTCATTGCGCCGCCCCATCCGCTTTCAGGCTCTGGCGTTTGGCGAGCGCCAGCTCGCGCATTTTGGCTTCTTGCTTCGCATACAATTCCGGCGACCAGATCTCGAACGTTGCACCCTTGCCAACAAAGATGCCCACACTGGTGATATTCGCCTTCTGCAGCAGTAGCTCGGGGATCACCGCACGACCTTCGCTGTCGAACGCAATCTGGGTCGAGCCAGCGAGGATCGCCGTTTCAAATGCATCGCGCTCTTCCGAGAACGGGTCGAGCGTGTCGATGCGCGCATAGAGTTTTTCGATCCGCTCCATCCCGCATGCTTCGATGCAGGAATTAACGAACGACGAGTAGGCGATCATGCCGTTAAACTGCTGGGCGGCAAGCACGGCACGGAAGGTTGGCGGCACCGAAACGCGCCCCTTCTTGTCGATCTGCTTCTCGAAGGTTGAGAGAAACAACGCCATGGTACCCAAACTCCTTTGCCAACTTATCAATCCACAGCCTCAGGCTGAAAGTTGATAAGCATGATTCCCAGTTGCTCCAAATGCTTGGAATAATTTCTCGAACATCCGTTTTCCCAATCTTGTTTTCCTCTGTAATATCCGTTGGCTGATAAATCTGTGCGAAGCTTTATTATTTTTATTGGTCAGAGCCTATGCTGGATATAATTGGGATATTTTGGGAACAATTGGGAGAGTATGGGTAAAACTTGGGCCAGTCAAGGCAGATTTGGGACAAAACAGCCAATGTGGATAGTGGGGACAACTTGGTTAAGCAACAGCAAGTGATGGCTAAAATAGCTAAGTGATGCAAATAGCCGGGGACAGTCCATCATTGAAATGTGATTTTATTGATATTTTTCAATATAATTGGCTTTTGCATGTCTCTGCTGTGAAAATTAAATCTTCACACAACCTTAATAAAACGTTGAGGCATTTAGTGGTACAACGAGGGGTAAGTCAGAATCATCTTAAAACATCAGGAGCATCACATGGCTGGCGTCACCAAAGAACAATTAGCCCAATACGCAGCGCAAAAAGCAGCAGCCGAAGCCGCTGCAAAAAAGGAAGCTGATGATAAAGCAGCAGCCGAAGCCGCTGCAAAAAAGGAAGCTGATGATAAAGCGGTGCTCGAAGCACGCGACAAAACCCATCTGAAGATCGATGGTAAAGACCCCCTCGCCGCTGCCCGCGACGACGTCTTCCGCCATTTGACGCCCGAACAGCAGAAAATAGCGCAGCCCGCACTCGAAGCCGCCGCGAAAGAGAAGCAAGGTCGCAATCCGTATCTCAGTGATGCCGTCGGTAAAGCATTGGTAGAAAAAATTTCCGAAGCCGTCGCCGAAGGTACCGCAAGACCTACCAAGGCCGCGAGCGATAAGATCGCTGCATATAAAGCGGTCATCACAACGCTCGAACAAGCCGATCATATCGCCCTTGGTAAGCAGCAACGCAAAACCGAAGTAGCACGCGCCGAAGACCCCAAGAAATTGGAGAATGATAATCTTGTCGCCCGTTTCAGCGAAAAACCCCCGGTCCTCGCCGCAGCGCCTGCCGCCGCGCCAGACAAACCTGCAACCGAAGGCACCACCATCAAAAAAGGCGACACCCTCACCGCCATCGCCCTGCGCGACAAGGAAGGCATGACAAAACTGCAGGTGCAACTGGGTGACAAAGCCACCAAACAGGACGTCATCAACGCCTATGTCGCCATCGCCGCCAAGATCAGCAAGATCGACGATATCGATATGATCTTCGCAGGGAACAAAGTCGCCGCCCTCACCGATGAAAGCATCAAGCAAGGCGTCGAGGCACTGAAGACCGCCAAACGCATCGACGGCAACGGCCATGTTAATATAGCCGGCCGTTCGACGCAGGAGATCTTCGGCCTAAAACCGGGAAGCACTCCACCCGTCGCGGGCGAGGCCAATAAAGGCCGCAGTACCTAAGCGAGCGATCAGCCAATAGTGAGAATCAGAAAAGCAAAACCTTGATCTAACGGATCGAGGCTTTTTTCCAGACGGCCTGTAAGCCGGGTTCTGTCCACGCTTAACGCGATGGATGACTATTCATCTAGGCGACATGTTGCCACGCCGCTCAAGCAACCTACCCGCATGTGCTCGGTGCGGAAAACACCTGCCGATGTTGCCATCGGCGCGCCATGCCTATTCGGTCTTGCTCCCGGTGAGGTTTGCCCTGCCGCTTGGGTCACCCCGCGCGCGGTGGGCTCTTACCCCACCGTTTCACCCTTACCCAATAAATTGGGCGGTCTCTTCTCTGTGGCACTGTCTCTCGGCTTGCGCCGGGTGGGCGTTACCCACCACCATTTCCTGTGGAGCCCGGACTTTCCTCGGGATGAAATTAGAGCCGCTTCGGAGGTATTCCCTCACCCGCAACATACGGTTCATCACGCAGTCATCCAGCCGTCTGGAAGGCTGAACATAAGCGAAAACCTTTATTGACGCCACTATTTTCAACGAGCGAGCCGGGCGAGCCTGCCAAGAGCCCGCGAGAGCGGCGCGTAGCGTTGGTCAGCAGACCAACACGAAGCAACTAAAACTACACCAACCCATGCAGCGCTGCGAGCAGCCCTGCGCACTCGTCGTCCCATTTCCCGTCGATATTCCCCGGCCGGTAATGGCGCTGGAAGGCGATGACGCACTGCTCCGTTTTCACGCCGTAATCACCGTCGAGTTTGAGGCCGTAGCCCCAGTTATGAAGCGCCGTCTGCAAGCGGATGACCTTTTTGCCGTTATCCCCGCGCATCAATTCCGAGCCAAGCATCGGCCGCGCGCCGACGGGGAATAATCCAATCGCTGCCCGCCCTAGCCGTGCCCAGTCGAACAACTCGCCCGGGTCCATCTTGCGCAGGAAGGCAACATCCGAATGCCCGACCACATTGCGCGACGGAATCGGGTGCCGCGCGAGAATCTCATGGCACAAACTAATGACGCTCTGCATCTGCAATTCGGGAAACGATTTGTATCCGTTGCTATGCCCGGGGTTCGCAATCTCGATGCCGATGGAACGCCCATTGATGTTCGAATGCTCGCGCCAGTGCGATTCGCCCGCATGCCACGCACGCATGCTTTCATCGACGAGCTGATAAATTTCCCCATCCTCCGCCACCACGTAATGCGCCGAAACTTTCGAATCCGATGTGCACAGATGGTCGATCGCCGCCTGCGCGCTCAGCATGTCAGTGTAATGCAGCACCAGCATGTCGATGACATCATCCTTGCGGGCATCAAAATTGGGGGATTGGTAGGTAGTGTGCATGAAATGAGTCTACCCAATTTTGAATCCGGTGCCTAGCGTATAAGTAGCTTACGCCACGACCGGTTGGCCCGCCTCATCTATCTGCGAGAACCGTGCGAGCAAGGCTTGCACTTCCTTCAAGGCGCGGCGTTGTTCCATTAGGAACATCACCTGGTTGCAGAGCGTAGAGAGCCACCTGATCTGGTCGTCCGACAAGGTCACGGGCTGCGTATCGATCACGCACAGCGTGCCGAGCGATTCACCCGTATGGGTATTGCGCGGCCACCTGGCATAAAAACGATTACTCGCCGCTTTCCACCAATTGCGGCCGCCGTAGGGTGATGACGCCGACGCCGACAATGGTCAGAGATGCACCAAGAATGACCTGCGTCGTCACCGGGTCCCCGAACGCAACCACCCCGGCCGTGATGCCGACCACCGGCACCAGCAGTGAATAGGGCACCACGCTGCTCATCGGGTAAGTGGTGATGAGTCGGTTCCAGAGCCCATAACCAATCAGTGACGAAAAAACGAGGCTATAGAGAATCCCGGCCCAGCTGCTCCAATGCGCACGTCCGATAGCCTCCCACTGGTGGGTTTCACCGAAATAGCTCATCAGCGCAAGTGGTATGGTTGAAAATAAGGCAGGCCAGAACAGGAGCTGAATCACCGGCGGTGTCGGCTGCATTTTCTTCAGGTAAATGTTCGACAAACTCCACCCTAGCGCCCCAAACACCGCAAGAATGAACGCCTGCCAATGCTCGCTGGCATTGGGCGTGCCAGCTACAATCATCACACCAAAGAAGGCGATGCCAAGCCCAAGGCTGCGCCAGGGCCCGAGATAGTCCTTGAACACCGCCGCCGCCAGCATACAGGCGAACGGCACGCCGAGTTGCGAGGCAACGACCGCGGAGGTGATCGACAGACCCATATCAAGCGCCGAGAACACGCAGGCGAACTGCAACACGATGAGCAACAGCGACAGCACCACCATATCCCGCAATTTAGGAATCCCGTATTTCAGTGCGAACGGCGCCAGCACGATACTCACCCCGATGAACCGCAGGAGCAAGGTGAGATACGGCGGGAAATCCATCATCGCGAACTTCGTCGCTGTGTAATTCCCGCCCCAGCAGGTCGCGACAAGGATCGCAGCAATAATCGCGCGGATGGGCATGATAGACCTCGGGTGAAAAACGTGAAGCGATGCCATAAGCGAACCCCCGTAGAACCGCAAGCCCACATTGTGGTTAAAAACCAGGTGCCAGATTACGAGAAATACAAGTTTGCCCTGTGCAGGATGATAAGATCGGCGAGCGCATCAAGCAGGACAAGGCCACCATTGAGCGTCAGCGGCAGGGGAAGGCTTCCGTCCTGAAGAAGGCCCGAGATTTCGTCTGGAAGGGTGGGATGGCTGGCCGGCACGCGCTAGCGTGCCATTGAGCGAGAGTATTGTGAGAAGGGCGCACATCGCCTTCTA
>JBMOIY010000027.1:0-20275 GCA_049317085.1 Rickettsiales bacterium
AAACTGAACGCCATCACACTGGTCCGTGACCTCATCAACACCCCGGCGAGCGATATGGGTCCGGCCGATCTGTCCAAAGCCGCGCGCGACGTCGCCAAAATCACCGGTGCCCGTTTCAGCGAGATTGTCGGCGATGATTTGCTCAAAAAGAACTACCCCGCCATCCACGCTGTCGGCCGTGCGGGCCCGCAGGCCCCGCGCCTCATCGAACTCACCCACGGTAAACCAAGTCACCCGCTCGTCGTATTGGTCGGCAAAGGCGTCACCTTCGATACTGGCGGGCTCGACATCAAGCCCTACAACTCCATGAAGCTGATGAAAAAAGACATGGGCGGCGCCGCGCTGATGCTCGGGCTGGCACAACTGATAATTGAATCCAAACTCCCCATCCGCCTACGCGTTCTGCTTCCGGCGGTCGAGAACAGCATCAGCAGCAACGCCTTCCGCCCGCAGGATATCCTGCACTCACGCAAAGGGTTGACCATTGAAGTTGGCTCAACAGATGCAGAAGGCCGCCTTATCCTCGCCGATGCCCTAACCGACGGGGATAGCGACAAACCCGCCCTGATGATCGATGTTGCAACCCTGACGGGCGCAGCCCGCACCGCGCTCGGCACCGAACTCCCCGCACTCTACAGTAATCGCGATGACGTTGGCCGCGACCTTGTCAAAGCCAGCATGGCAAGCAACGACCCCATGTGGCAGCTCCCCCTCTGGCAAGGTTACGCCAAATACGTCAACAGCCCCATCGCGGATGTCACCAACACCCCCAACTACGGTTTCGCCGGCAGCATCACCGCCGCCCTCTTCCTCGAACGCTTCCTTTCGCCCACCACCCCCTGGGTACATATCGATAGCTACGCGTGGAATGGTGAACCCATGCCGGGACGACCGGTGGGGGGTGAGGCGCTGTGCCTGCGCGCGCTTTATAGCTATTTACACACACGCTTCGCGAAGTAGTTGCCAAGTCATTCTTTACTGATAGAACTAATCGCATGAGCGAAGCAATGGACACACAGGATGCGTTAAAACTCTGGCAGCGGGTCATCACCCGTTCCTTGCGTGAATTGCCCTATGATCTCTCCCAACGCCAGATCGGCGTGCTGCTGACGGTCTATATGTCCCCTCCCCCGCACACGATCCGTAGCTTGGCCGACAATCTTAATGTGTCGAAACCCGCTATTTGCCGCGCGGTGGACACCCTCTCCGCGCTCGAGCTCATCCGCCGCAAGAAGGACGATGAGGACCGTCGCAACGTCTTCCTCCAGCGCACCATCAATGGCTCCGTCTTCCTGCGGGACTTCGCGGATGTCATCGTGCAGGAGACGACGCAACGCCATGCTGTTGCCGCTTAGCCACCAAGCTAGGAATTTTTTTCCCACATTACGATTATTTCGCTTGCGCGCCCCCCTTAAATTCGGTACATTAACAACGTAGGCGAAATGTACCTGCAAAACATAAAGAACGCATAAAAACATTACAAAAACAAAAACATATAGTTGGGGATAGAATCCTTGCACACGCCTACAAAAAACCATGAAATCGAGCAAATCGGTTCATCTTACTCGGCAACCACAATAGTCAAATTCGTCGCTTTATTTACGGTTAGTTGACCAGAAATAGAACGGCTATCGAATGTCATTGATGGGCGGAGTAATATATGAACGCGATGGTGCAATCCCTGAAGGGGCTCAACCAGATCAAACTGGCTGCCATGATCGGCACAGCGGTGGTGATGATAGGCTTCTTCGCCTATATCTCCCTGCGCGTCGCCGCCCCCACCTTCGCGCCACTCTATAATGCCGTGCCAATTGAAGATGGCGGAAAAATCACTGCCGAGCTCGACCTCGAGAACATCCCGTATGAACTACGCCGCAACGGCACCCAGATCATGGTGCCATCGGATCAAGTCGATAAACTGCGCCTCAAACTTGCCCAGAAGGGCCTGCCTTCCCAAGGCTCCGTCATTGGCTACGAGATCTTCGATAAGTCCGACACTCTCGGCACCAGCAACTTCGTCCTCAACATCAATCAGGTTCGTGCCCTCGAAGGCGAGCTCGCCCGCACCATCGCAAGCTTCGATACCGTCGACACCGCCCGCGTTCACCTTGTAACACCAAAACGCGAACTCTTCTCGCGTGAAGCCATGGAGCCGACCGCCTCCGTCGCCGTTAAACTCCGCGGCACCGGTGGCCTAAACAAAAATGAAATCGCGGCTATCCG
The DNA here is from genome assembly GCA_049317085.1 of Rickettsiales bacterium. Taxonomy (GTDB): domain Bacteria; phylum Pseudomonadota; class Alphaproteobacteria; order Rickettsiales; family UBA3002; genus QFOX01. The sequence goes on from JBMOIY010000027.1 coordinate 2,224, forward strand.
CAACCTCGTCGGCAGTGCTGTCCCGGGCCTGAAGCCCGGCCGCGTCACCGTGGTGGATAGCCGCGGCGTCCTCCTCGCCAAAGGCGCGGACGATAACGACCCCAATGCCATCAGCGAAGATTCCGAGAATTTCCGCTCCGACTACGAGAAGAACATGGTCACCCGCCTCGAACGCCTGCTGGAACAATCCGTCGGCATGGGCAAAGTGAAAGCGGAAGTCCACGCTGATATCGACTTCAACCGCACCGTCAAGAACACCGAGAAATACGACCCCGAGGGCCAGGTCGCCCGATCCGTACAGACCGTAAAAGATGATGAAAGTGGGAATGAAAAATCGGGTGACAGCAATGTCAGCGTTGCAAACCAGCTTCCTGCCGCGCAAGCAGGCGGAGGGGGTAACACCACCAATTCTACCAGCCACAAGCGTGTCGAAGAGACCACCAACTTCGAGATCAGTAAAGAAGTCACCAACTCCATCAAGGAAGCCGGTGTCGTCAGACGCCTAAGCGTTGCGATCCTCGTCGATGGCCTCTACCAGCCGGATGCGAAAGGCGTGCCGCAATACACTCCGCGCTCGGAAGAAGAAGTAAAAAAACTAGAAAAACTCGTTCAGTCTACCATCGGCTTCGATGCTACGCGGGGTGATGATGTCAGCGTCGTCAACATGCAATTCGCCGCTGCACCGACCGATATGTTCCAGACCGGGCCATTCGACTGGTTGAAACAGGATCTCAATTCAATCATCCAGACCATCGTGCTGGGTGGCGTCGCGATCCTCGCCATCCTGCTGGTCATCCGCCCACTTGTCGCCCGCGCCATAGAATCGGCCGAGACCCAGGCGAAAGAGGATGAAATGGAACAGGCGGCCCTCGCAGCCCCAAATATTGCTGCCCGCCTGACTGACCAGACTCGTCTGAAGATGGCTGACGATGAAGATGGCGCCGAAGATGGTGAAGCCGAGGATATGATCAACATTGATCGTATTCAGGGCAAGCTGCGCTCGTCGAGTTACACCAAAATCAATAACATGGTTGATAAGCATCCGGACGAAACCGCACAGATACTGCGTCAGTGGCTGTCCGCAAGTTAAGAAAAAGACTTCAAGGAGACAACGAGAATGGCATCCCTCCCATCCACCACGGACCGCAAAGAGGATTACCGCAAACTGACCGGCGCTCAGAAAGCCGCCATTATCCTTATGTCCATCGACGAGGAGAACTCTACCAAGATTCTCAATTCGATGAGCGACGAGGAAATCAAGGAACTCTCCACCACGATGTCATCGCTTGGAACTGTCGGCGCAGAAACCGTCGAGCGTCTGTTCGTTGATTTCGTGGAAAGCATGTCCTCCTCAGGCGTTGTCGTGGGCACATTCGATTCCACCGAGCGCCTCCTCCTCAAAGCCCTTGGTAAAGATCGCGTCGATGGCATAATGGAAGATATCCGCGGCCCCGCAGGTCGCACGACATGGGACAAACTTGGCAATGTGAACGAGGAAATCCTCGCCACCTTCCTCAAGAATGAATACCCACAGACCATCGCCCTCGTTCTTTCCAAGATTAAAGCGGAGCACGCCGCCCGCGTTCTTTCCGTCTTTCCCGAAGACCTATCCTTTGAGGTCATCACCCGCATGCTGGGTATGGAAGCCGTAAAAAAAGAAGTACTCGACGGCGTAGAAAAAACACTGCGCCTCGAATTCATGAACAACCTCGCCAAAACGCAACGCCGCGATACCCACGAGATTATGGCCGAGATCTTTAACAATTTCGACCGCAACACGGAGTCAAAATTCATGGGCGTACTGGAGCAGAAGAACGCCGAATCCGCCGAACGCATCCGCGCCCTTATGTTCACTTTCGAGGATCTCAAGAAAGTCGACCCAAGCGGCATGCAGACATTGCTCCGTGGTGTACCGAAGGAGAAATTGGGTATCGCCATGAAAGGTGCTTCGGAAGCCATCAAAGAACTCTTCTTCAAATCCATGTCCGAACGCGCCGCCAAACTGCTGCGCGAGGATATGGAAGCCTTGGGACCTGTGCGCCTGAAGGACGTGGATGAGGCACAAATGGCCATCGTCCAAGTCGCCAAAGACCTCGCCGCCAAGGGCGAAATCGTGATCGCCGGTGACTCCGGCGGGGATCAGTTGGTATACTAATGAGCACACCTCGTATCCATCGCTTTGACTTTACCGGCTTACGCGATTTCCGCGGCACCATCGTCAACACCGCCGTTGACGAGCAGTTGGTGGTGGATCTGCCACCACCACCACCACCCGCGCCCACCTACAACGAAGAAGAGCTCGAGACCGCCCGCCTCGCTGGCCGCAAGCAAGGCTACGGTGAAGGCTTCGCCGCTGGCCAGCTTGATGCGGCAAAAAACGCCAACGGAAAATTCGAGACGGCGAATGATATGCTCAGCAAACTCGGCGACACCGTCACCGAAATGTCCACCCTCTACACCAACATGCTTGTTGCCGAATCCACGAACCTCACCCAGCTCATCACCAGCATCGCCCGCAAAGTGGCAGGGGATGCCCTGAACGAGCGCTCGCACGAAGCAATTAAAACAGTGGTTGACCAATGCCTGCCAGTCATCTTCAGCAAACCAAAACTCGTTATCGAACTTAGCGCTGCACTGCTCGACACCGCCGTCGAACGCATCGAAACACACTTACGTAGTAGCGGTTTTGAGGGCGAACTCCATTTCAAAGGCAACCAAGCATTGGCCTTAAGCGACATCAATCTCGACTGGGGCACCGGTCAGATCACGCGCAACACTGCCGCATTATGGGAGGAGATCGAGGCCATCATCGCCCGCGTTCCTCTCGCCCAGGCATTCGCCGAAACATTGAACGCCCATCATACGACAACAGGAGACTAATATGGCAGACGACATAGCAAATATCTTGGGCGACGCGGCCGATGACAACATCACCCTCGAGGCGGTGAGCGATATTCCCGTATCCATCTCCGTCGTACTCGGCAAAACAAGTATGCAGGTCCAGCAATTGCTGAAACTCGGCCGCGGTGCTGTGGTGGAACTTGACCGCAAGGTCGGCGAGCCGGTCGATATCCTCGTCAATAACCGCCTCGTCGCCCGCGGCGAAGTGGTCGTGGTTGAGGATAAAATTGGCGTAACGATGACGGAGATTGTTAAAGCGGATAAGTAAAGGCAGCAGTTAGCAGCTAACCGTTAGCGGTTAGTAAAAATAAAAAAGCTAAATCTAACTGCTAAGAGCCAACAGCTAAGGAGTGTGTGCCATGAGACTATTGATTATCGGAGATCTGGGTGGCCAGATCGGTGCCGCAAGCAAGATCGCCCGCGACCGCGGGGCCAAAGTGTCGCAAGTGACCAACATTGAAGATGCCTACCAGATGCTGTGCGACGGGCAGGGCGCCGACATTATCATGATCGAGGTCCATCAGGACATCGCCAAATTCGCAAAAATGCTGGCAGATGAACGCATCACCGTGCCGCTCGTCGCCTGCGGCATCGAAGTCAGCGCCAAAGTCGCCGCCGACGCTATCCGCGCCGGAGCGAAGGAATATATCCCCCTGCCACCGGACGAAGAACTCATCGCCGCCGTACTCGAAGTCATCGCGGAAGAGACGCATTCCGTCATCCATGGCTCTGCCGCCATGAAACAGGCGCTTGCTATGGCCGAGCAAGTGGCACCGAGCGACGCCAGCGTCCTCATCACCGGTGAATCCGGCACGGGGAAAGAAGTCATCGCCCGCTACATTCACAAAAAATCCGCGCGCGCTGGCAAGCCGTTCATTGCGGTGAACTGCGCCGCCATTCCCGGCAACCTCATGGAATCCGAACTGTTCGGCCACGAGAAGGGTGCCTTCACCGGCGCACTTTCCCGCCGTATCGGGAAATTTGAGGAAGCTAACGGCGGCACCCTACTACTCGATGAGATTTCTGAAATGGATATCGGCCTACAAGCCAAACTCCTGCGCGCCATTCAGGAACGCGAGATTGACCGCGTCGGCGGCAGCAAGCCCGTCAAAATCAACATTCGCATCCTTGCGACCTCCAACCGCGACCTCGAAGCCGAAGCCCGCAAAGGCACTTTTCGCGAAGATCTCTATTTCCGTCTCAACGTCATCAGCCTGCATTTGCCCAAACTGGCGGACCGCGTGGACGATATCCCACCGCTCGCGGATTATTTCATCGAAAAATATTCCAAAGCCAACGGCATGCCGACTCGTAAGTTAACCCAAGCTGCCATCGACAAGCTTAAAGGCCATACATGGTATGGCAACGTTCGCGAGTTGGAGAACATCATCCACCGTGCCGTCCTCATGGCCCAGGGAAACAAAATTGATGACGCCGCCATTCTTCTACCGGCCCGCAAGGACGCCCCGGCAGCTGCTGGCCAACCTACACCGCTCTCACCACTTGCCATTCCCCCTGCACCGACAAGCGCGCACGTACAGCCCATCAACAGCGGACAGCCTAGCAATAACCGTAATGACCTTGTCGGTCGCACGGTGGAGGATGTGGAAAAGGAGCTGATCCTCGACACGCTCAGCCACTGCCTCGGCAACCGCACACAGGCGGCGCAGGTACTTGGTATTTCCATCCGCACCCTGCGCAACAAGCTAAAGCAGTATAACGAAGAAGGCCCACCCAAAGTCCGCACCGGTAGCTGAGCATGGCGGCACCCACCACATTCATGTCCCGTTTTACCCTGCCGAAAATGCGCGCGGGTGCCCGCAATGCTGGCCGCCGCACCGATATTTTCTTTGCACTCGCCGTCATCGGCATCATTTCCGTATTGGTGCTGCCCGTTGCGCCCGTGTTGCTCGATCTGCTTCTCGGCATCTCCATCACCATCTCGGTGCTGATCCTGATGACCGCCCTATTCGTTAATAAACCCCTCGAACTTTCCGCTTTCCCCACCATCCTACTCGTCTCCACCATGCTGCGCCTGTCGCTCAACATCGCGACGACCCGCCTCATCCTCAGCCACGGCCATGAAGGCCCGGATTCCGCAGGCCACGTCATCTCAGCCTTCGGGGGCTTCGTCGCTGGCGGATCGGTCCTCATCGGTGCCATCGTCTTTGGTATCCTCACTATCATCAATTTCGTAGTCATCACCAAAGGTTCGGGCCGTATCGCGGAAGTATCTGCGCGCTTCAGTTTGGATGCCATGCCCGGCAAACAAATGGCCATCGATGCCGATTTATCGAGCGGCCTGATCGATGACAAACAAGCCAAGGACCGCCGCCGCGAACTGGAAGACGAAAGCGCCTTCTACGGTTCAATGGACGGTGCCAGCAAGTTCGTGCGTGGTGATGCCGTCGCGGGCATTCTCATTACCTTCATCAACCTCATCGGCGGCATGATCATCGGCATCGTGGTGAACGACCTCACCTTCAAGGAAGCCGTCGACACCTACACCAAACTCACCATCGGTGACGGCCTCGTCTCACAGATACCTGCCCTTATCATCTCCACCGCTGCCGGCATCCTTGTCACCAAAGCAGGCATTGATGGCTCATCCGAAAAAGCTGTTCTCGGGCAACTCTCCCGCGTCCCCGCCCCACTCGGCATCACCAGCTTCCTGCTAATGGCTTTCGCAGTACTACCGGGCATTCCGTTCGCCCCGTTCTTCACCTTATCGATGGTGACCGGCTACCTCGCCTTCTATATTCACAAGAACAATAAACTCAAAAAAACTACCCCGCAGGTCGGCGGCATAGGTCAACCCGGCATTCTTGGCATCCCTGGCCAACCCGGTGCACCTGCACCGGTCGATGAAAAAATCGCGGAGTCCTTACAAATTGATTCACTCCGCCTCGAACTCGGCTATGGCCTGCTGCCCCTCATCAACTACCAGAAAGGCCACCGCCTCACCGAACAGATCAAAGCACTGCGCAAACAAGTCGCGCGCGAACTCGGCTTCGTCATGCCCCCCGTGCGCATTCAAGACAACATGCAGCTTCCCGCCAACAGCTATGTCATCAAGGTCAAAGAGGTCGAGACTGCCCGCGGCGACATCCGCCCCGACATGCTGCTGGTGATGGACCCCGCGGGCAACCCCATCTCACTCCCCGGCGAAGCCACCATCGAACCTACCTTCGGCCTGCCCGCCATGTGGGTCGGCGAAAATTATCGCGAGGAAGCGCTCTTCCGTAATTACACCGTGGTCGATCCCCCAACCGTCATCACCACCCACCTCACCGAAGTAGTGAAGGACAACATGTCCGACCTGCTCTCTTACGCGGAAACACAAAAGCTGCTCGACGATCTGGGCAAGGAAGAACAAAAACTCATTTCCGAGACTATCCCGTCGCAAATTTCCGTGTCGGGCGTCCAGCGCGTGCTGCAGAACCTACTCGGCGAAATGATTTCCATCCGCGATCTGCCCACTATCATGGAAGCAGTGAGCGAATCCAGCCGCGTCACCCAGAATATCTCGCTCATCAGCGAACATGTACGCATGCGTCTCGCCCGCCAGATCAGCCACGCCAATACCAACGAGGAAGGGCACATCTCCATCCTCGCCCTCAGCCCCGCATGGGAGCAGGCCTTCATCGAATCCATCACTGGCGAAGGCGAAGAACGCACCCTCTCCATGCAACCGACCCGCATTCAGGATTTCATCACCGCCACCCGCCAGAAATTCGAGGCCCTCGCCATGCAAGGAGAAAGCCCTGTTATGCTCACCAGCCCAACCATACGGCCCTATGTACGCTCCATCATCGAGCGCTTCCGTCCGCAAACGCAGGTGCTGAGCCAGAACGAAATCCACCCCAAAGCACGCATTAAAACGGTGGGGCAGTTATGATTCTCCCCTCTTTCAATTCCGTGATTGCCCGAATCGCTCTTGCGATTCTAGGGCAATCCATCCAAACCCCGACCCATGGATTCACCTATAATTTTGCTACGCAAAATTCGGGGAATGACAAAAGATTGCTCCCATGAAAATGACCAAGATCAGCGCGAATAGCATTCAGGAAGCCCTCGCCACCGCGCGGCGCCAACTGGGTGAGGACGCCGTGTTGCTCGAAACCAAAAAGAACGTGGCAGGCAAAGGCCTCGTCCTCACCTTCGCGGTCGATGGCCCGGACGAACAACTCTTCAATGACGACTACACCAACACTGCCGATATCCTTCCCTTCTCACCGGACATTTCGCGCGCAACGACCGCCAAGGTCGAGATCAACCACCCCGCCATCGCCCTCATCACCGAAGCGTTCGAGTACCATTCGGTTCCGACCGCCCTCGTACAACGCTTGCTCAACACTCTCTACCGCCTGCAACTGCGTCCCGACAGTGCCATCGAAGTCGCCCAGAATGCATTGGCGGATGCCCTCACCGAGAACGTTCCCTTCCACCCCATCGCCACCGCCACACGCAATGCACCGGGAAAAGCGATGATGCTCGTCGGCCCACACGGCGCTGGCAAAACCTCCACCATCGCCAAACTCGCGACCGAACTAACGCTTCAAAAACAGGCCTTGGTGCTGGTCAGCACCGACCTTGAACGCATGGGCGGCACGGATAGCTTGCAGAAACTCTCTAGCATCCTCACCTGTGATTTCCACATCTGCGAATCCCGCGCACAACTGAAAAATCTTCTACCTACCTACCAAAACAAGGCATGGGTGCTCATCGACAGCACCGGTGCAAATATCTATGAATTCAGCCAGATGAAAGCTCTCGGCGAACTCGCAAGCCTCCAGGGCGTAGAACCCGTCCTCACCTGCCCGGCAGGCATGGATGCAGATGAAGCTCAGGAAATGGTCGGCGTGTTCGATTTCCTCAACATCGAGCGCATGATCGTGACACGGCTCGACGCCGTGCGCCGCCTAAAAAGCGTCTTCGCCGTCCTCACCACCGGCGCGTATAGCCTCAGCAACATGACCAATTCCGCCTCACCGGCTGATTCCTGCCAGCCGCTTTCTCCCATCGCCCTCTCACGCCTCATGCTCCGCCACGTGCGCGAGCGACTGACCCATTAAGGAGCTACCATCATGAATGCACCCGCACCAAAAGCTGAAACCCTCCGCGGCGAAAACATCATCGCCGTCGCCTCCGGCAAGGGCGGTGTCGGCAAGACATGGTTCTCCATCACCCTTGCTGGGCTCTTCGCCCGCGCTGGACGTAAAACATTGCTGTTCGATGGCGATATCGGCCTCGCCAATGTCGACGTGCAACTGGGCCTGACACCTACGCGCGACCTCGGGGCCGTCTTCAGTGGCCAATGCGCCATGAAAGACGCCATCACCCGCTACGAAAAAGGCAATTTCGATATCCTCGCCGGTCGCAGCGGCTCCACCTCCATGGCCAATCTTGGCGCTGCGCGCATGCAACCCGCTGCAGTACAACTCGTCAGCCTTGCCGAATCCTATGACAACGTCATCATCGACCTCGGCGCTGGTATCGAGACCCACGTGCAGGTCATGTCAAACCTAGCCAGCAAAGTCATCGTGGTGCTGACCGATGACCCGACCTCGCTGACGGATGCCTACGCCTTCATCAAACTCTGCTCCACCCGCGAGAACCCTCCCGCCATCCATGTCGTCATCAACCAGGCCGCGTCACAAAAAGAGGGCGAAGCGACCTATCAGGCCATCAACCGCGCCACGACGAACTTCCTTAAATTCTCGCCACCCCTGCTTGGCGTCATCCGTAAGGATAATAAAGTGAAAGACGCCATCCGCAGCCAGTCTTCCTTGCTCGAAACTGCACCGCACACTACCGCAGCCAGCGACGCAGCGGCCATCTCCATCAAATTGATGAAGAAAGATTAGAGTAGAGGAGCGACGGATGACACAGACCATACCACCTGTCGCGAACGTACAAGCCACACAGCCCGTAAACGCGAACATCACGATCCAGCCCGTCGCCCCCGAGGCCGCCGGCCGCAACAGCACGAAGACCAGCAGCCCACTTGCGAACCTGACGAACGGCACCACCGTTGAAGGCTTCGTGGTGAACCGCGATGGCCAGAACAACCCCATCCTGCGCACCGCGCTTGGCGACCTCAAAGTCACCAGCGAAGTATTTTTAAAAACAGGCAGCGAAGTCATCATTAAGGTTGACGCATCCCAAGCCTTCCTAGCCCGCATCATCAGCGTCGATGGCCAGACCCCGCAGGATTACAGCGCCCAATCCGCCCGCGGCCTCACCAAGGACACCATTAGCGCCAGCGCGTTGCAGCCCTCCCTCGCCAATCTGCAAGCAGGTAAGCCAGGTGCAGCAGCCTCTGCGCCACAACTTCAGGCCATCATTCTGCAAGGCATTCCCCAACCAGTAAGCACCCTCGCCACCACCCTCGCCGCTGCGCAAAGCGGCCCGGTCGCTATTCTCACCCAACTCGCCAAACTCCGCCCTGGCACGCCAATTCGTCTCACGTTGCTCGATCTGAAACTACCACCGCTACCAGTCTCCCTCGGCAGCATCCCGAGTAACAACAGCAAGCTCGACCGATTACTGACACCCCAACCATCGGCATCCCAACCACCCACTGTGCAAAGCCGTGAGCCCATAGCCCAAGCGACCACTTCCTCCACACAAGCTGCCAAGTTTGCCCTCACCCAAGCACCCGAAGCCCCAATCGCGAACGAGCCGTTCATCGCCAAGGATGAACTTAAACCCCTGCAAACCGCCATCCAGCAACGCCAAGCGGGCACTGCCGCACAATTCCTCGTCAAAACCCCGGAGAACTCACTACTCCAACCCAGACCTGAGGATGCACGCAACCAAACACAACCCACGGCTCCGAACCAACTCGTCGCCAACGTCATCGGCCACGACGCGGATGGAGCGAATATCCTGCATACCCCCTTTGCCTCACTAAAAATGTATACCGCACAGCCGATGCCCAGCGGCACCAACCTGTTGCTACAAGTGGATATCGAACCCCAGCACACTCCTCCCACAGACAGTACGCCAATAGCAACTCAGAACACCTTCGCCAATCCCGCCTCCACGCTCACCGGCGAACTCGCAAGCTTGGACGAAGCCATCGCCTGGCTCGCAACCAATCACCCCGATGCGGCACGCGACGTACAGCAACGGCTGCCCGTGATGGGCCAAAAACTCGCCAGTTCAATGCTCTTTTTTATTGCTAACATCAAGCAAAGCGGCGCGAGCGAAGTATTCGGCAAACGCGCCTTACGACTGATTGAACTCGGCGCGCCCGACCTGCTTAACCGCCTGCGGCAGGACATCAGCCGTATCGACACCGGCCTCAATGATTCGCCACTGCAGAATTGGACCACGCTGCCGCTTCCCATGCTATTCGGGCAGGAACTGGTGCAAGCCCGCCTCTATATTGGCAAACCGCCGGAGGAAGAAAAAGCACAATCCATTCAGAGTCACGGCCAGCGTTTCGTGCTCGAAGTCGACATGTCCCATCTCGGGGCCATGCAGTTCGACGGTTTCGTCCGCAGTCGCGATGCAGGCAAAACCTTTGACCTGATGGTACGTAGTGACCGGCCGCTGACCGATGATGTAACCCAAGGCATTCGTGGTATTTTTGAGAATAGTCTAGCTATCACCGGACTCGCCGGGCAGGTCGTCTTCCAGCATGGCAGCCAGTATTTCGTCCGCCCGCAGGCCGAAATGGCGCGTGGACCACAGGATGACGGCAACACAATCCTTGCCTGAGGCGCATAGCTGCGATAGCACTGCCTCATGAACGCACCCGCCCGCAGCCCGAGCAAACCCGCCGACCTCAACGCCCTGCGCGAATTGGTGGCGAGCGATTTAAATAACGTTAACCGCGTTATCATTGATTACAGCCATAGCCCTATTGCACTCATCAACGATATGACGGAGCATATCGTAGCCGCTGGCGGCAAGCGCCTGCGTCCATCCCTCACCATCGCCGCCGCCAAACTTTGTGGTTACGTAGGCGAGCGCCATGTTCGCCTCGCAGCCTGTGTCGAATTCATCCACACCGCGACCCTACTGCATGACGATGTGGTCGACGCCAGCGACCTGCGCCGCGGCACTGCCACAGCAAACGCCGTGTGGGGTAATAAATCCAGCGTCCTCGTCGGCGACTTCCTCTTCAGTCGCGCTTTCCAACTGATGGTCACTGACGGCTCGCTCGACGTATTAAAAATATTATCGGACGCCTCCGCCATCATCGCCGCCGGCGAAGTGCACCAGCTCATGGTCAGCCATGACCTTGCCATCACGCAGGAAGTCTACGAACAAGTCATCTCCGCCAAGACCGCCGCCCTCTTCGCCGCCGCCTGCGAACTCGGTGCCGTCGTCGGCGACAAGCCCGAATGGCGTGACGCACTGCGCAGCTATGGCCAGAATCTCGGCATGGCCTTTCAGGTGGTGGATGATGCGCTTGATTATCAGGCATCGCAATCCGACATCGGCAAAGCGATTGGCGATGATTTACGCGACGGCAAGGTCACCCTCCCCGTCATCTTCGCTTACGCTAAAGCAAGCGATGCCGAGCGCACCTTCTGGCAATCCACCCTCGAAGCAGGGGATGCTATAGAAGACGACGCCCTGCGCCGCGCCAAGGAATTACTAATGAAGCATGATGCCTTCGGTCTCACCTTGAAAGTCGCACAGACATTTGCAAACGCTGCCTGCGAGTCACTAAAGCAAATTCCCGATAGCCAAACCAAACAGGCATTGATCGACGCAGCCCATTTCTCAGTCGAACGCTCGTATTAATTACTCCGCTACCGCAGACTCACCACTCGCCGAGGGCTCTTCATCCGTCGGGAACGATCGCTCACCACGTGACTTCAGCGGCACGGTTGGCTTCGCATCACCCTTGATGAGCCCCATTTCACGATAATACCGCAGCGCACCTGGATGCATCGGCGCGATCAGCCCCGAATTGACCATCCTGTCTTTGTCGAGTGTCGCGAACACGAAGTGCAGCGTCTTGAAGCTGTCGAAATTATCAAACACCGCTTTGGTGAGCTGGTAGATGGATTCTTCATCCGCATCCGCTGTGGTTACGAGCGTCGCCTTCACACCGAACGTCGGCACGTTCTGTGGGTTGCCCTGATACATGCCACCCGGAATCGCCGTGCGCGCATAGAACGGATTATCCGCAATCAACTTATCCACTTCCGGCCCTTCGACCGGAATCAACCGCGCTCCACAGGTACCCGTCAAATCCTGAATCAACCCGTTCGGGTGCCCCGCCGCGAATACCATCGCGTCGATTTTACCCTCACATAATTCTTTAGCCGCATCGGTTGGCTTCATTTCAGCAGCTTCCGCGAAGCTATGCTTCGTCCAGTGCTGGGCTTCCATCAGATTCTGCATCGTCTCACGCATGCCCGAACCGGCATCACCGATATTCACCTTCTTACCCTTTAGGTCAGCAAATTTTTTGATGCTGGTATTCTTGCCCACAGCTACAGTGAACATCTCACTATGAAGCGAGAACACCGAGCGCAGGTTGCGCATTGGCGGGCCATCCGAGAACACACCCTCGCTACGATACGCATTATATTGCCAGTCCGACTGTACGATACCAAGGGTGATTTCCCCATCCCGCAACGCACGGATATTATAAATAGAACCGCCAGTCGATTCTACGAAACAACGAATCCCATGTTCTTTGCGCCCACGGTTCACAAGGCGGCAAATTGCACCACCCGCCGGGTAATATACACCTGTCACCGACCCGGTACCGATGGTCATGATATTTTCCTGCGCATACGAATTCGGCGCAACAAACGCAGCCAAAGCAGCCAGCGTAAAAAATAAAGCTTTTTTCATATCGAATCCCTTAACAACTAGTAAAGGCGGTTCATGTATTCCGTCCAGAAACGCTCCAGGTTATGCATCGACTTGTTGACCTCGGTCAGGAACGCAAGGCCCGGGCTACGCTTGTCAAGATCTGCCACGTTACGCTCAATCAGCGCATCCATCTGCTTAACCAGCGCTGAGCCTTTTTCCGAAAGCTTCACCCGCGTCGAGCGTTTATCATGCGGCGCCTTCTCCTGAATCAGATACTCCGTCTGCACCAGGTGCTTCACGTTGTACGATACATTGGTGCCAAGATAGTAGCCACGGTTCGTCAACTCGCCCACCGTCAGCTGGTCGCCGCCAATATTATACAGGATCAACGTTTGCACGTTGTTGATATCCTCAACCTTCAGGCGATCAAGTTCACTCTTCACCACATCGAGGAAACGACGGTGCAGACGTTCAATCAGCAAAATGGTTTCCAGATAGACTTGTTTCATTAGCGACTCCTTATGCGAATAATGTATGATAACCTTGTGACACAAACATAACGGTTAATCAAGTAACGCCGGGTCGGACGTCAACCGCACGGTCACGATCGTTCCTTCACCATGCCGACTTTCAATCTTTACCTTGCCGTGATGCAGGTCGACCAGCCGCTTGGTAAGTGGCAACCCAAGCCCCGCGCCATCATATTTTCGATTGAGGCCCATATCCGCTTGATTGAACGTTGAGAATGCTTTCTGGATTTCGGATTCCGACATACCGATACCCTCATCCTCCACACTCAGCGTGAAGTAATGAATCCCCTGTTTGCCCGCCTCGGCGCGCGCGCGGATGGTCACCTTCCCCCCCTCATGGCTGAACTTGATAGCATTGCTGAGAAGGTTGAGCAGGATCTGGACCAGCCGCACCGGGTCAGCGATAATCTTTGGCAGTTTATCGGGAATATCCGTATAAATATCCACCTTGCGTTGATGCGCTTGCCCCGCAACGATGCGCAAGGCTTTTTCCACGATCTTACTCATGTTCAACGGCGCCAACGTTACGCTCAGCTTGCCTGTCTCCGCTTTGGTAAGGTCGAGAATATCATTGATGACATCCAACAGATGTTTCCCGGAATCCTGAATATCGCGTGCATATTCTACATATTTTGGATTTCCCAGCGGGCCGAACTGCTCGTCATGCAACATCGTCGAGAAGCCGATAATAGCATTAAGCGGCGTGCGCAATTCATGACTTACGTTAGCAAGGAACTGCGACTTCGCATGATTTGCCGCCTCCGCTTGCACCCGAGCCCGGTCAAGCTCCGCCCCCTTACGTGAAAGGCGACTATCCCGGTCCTCGATTTCTTTCAGCATCGCGTTGAACGAATCCGTCAGCGATTGTATCTCATACGGCACCACATCCAGCACCCCAGGCACCACGCGCAGCGTGTAATCCTTATAAAGCGACACTCTCTGCGCCGTAGAAGCTATCTGGCGAATAGGTTTGATGAGAGAGTGCCGCAATTTCAGCCCCAGCATCCAGCAGAACAGTGCCAGCAACAAACTCATCAGCACCGCCAGCGAGAGCCACGAAAACATATGGGTGAAGGCTTTCGCCGGCTTACCCACCAGCACCACCTCGCCGATCACCTGCGGCAGGTTATGGCGCACGATATAGCCTGAAACGATGATGTAATCGAATGATCGCCGTTTTTTATCGACCTGGTCACAGGTCACCGGCACTTTCGGGTTCACCATGTTCGCCGGGCCGCGACGATACGCCTTGATGTTGGCTTGCGTATCATACACGCAGGCCAATACGTAATCACCGTTTGCCTCCAACTGCGGCAGCACCGTTGCTGCATTGCTTGCACTCAGCTGTCCATCCTCCCCAAGCGCGAACGCCGCCATATGCACCTGCGTCAACAGCAGGCGTTCTGCCGCATTGCGCTGTTGCAGGTACGAGACCGCAGCCAGGCATGGGGTCAGCACCACAACAAACGTCACGCACAGAAGCGCGACACTATTGCGGTACAAATGCTGAATCGAAAAGGACATCGTGGGTAATTTCTATACCATGAAATCCGAGAAATCACCAAGTGATTAGCACAGATTCACAGATACTTACCGAATATAACATTTGCGACACACCCCATCTCATGCTAACCGCCCACCAACAGGAGTTCTCGTATGTGCGGCATCATCGGTGTAATCGGCAACCAACCAGCTGCTCCCTTGGTGCTGGAGGCCTTGCGCCGCCTCGAATATCGCGGCTATGACTCCGCCGGCATCGCGACGTTAGTAGACGGCAAGATCGACCGCCGCCGCGCCCAGGGCAAACTCAGCGCCCTAGCCGATCTCCTCCAATCGAACCCCATCGCCGGCACCATCGGTATCGGCCACACACGCTGGGCAACTCACGGCCTGCCGACGGAAGCCAACGCCCACCCACACGCGACCGCCAAAGTCGCAGTGGTTCATAACGGCATCATCGAGAACTTCCAGCAGCTCCGAGCGGAACTGGAGAAGGCAGGGCATACATTCACCAGCCAGACCGACACCGAAGTCGTCCCCCAGCTCATCACCTTCTACCTTAATCAGGGAAAATCCCCACGAGAAGCCCTCTCCGCTTGCCTGAAACGCCTCGAAGGTGCTTTTGCGCTGGGCATCATCTTCGCGGATGAACCCGAAGCTATCTACGCCGCACGCCTTGGCTCCCCTCTAGCCATCGGTTACGGCAACGGCGAGAATTATCTGGGTTCGGATGCAGTGGCCCTTGCGCCCCTCACCCAGAAGATCTGCTACCTCAACGAAGGTGACTGGGCCGAAATCCGCCGCGATCAGGTCACTATCTTCGACGCGAAAAACAACGAAGTCACCCGCCCCATCAAAATCTCCGCCCTCACTGGAGCCACCACCGGCAAAGGCGAATTCCGCCACTTCATGCTGAAAGAAATCTTCGAGCAGCCTTCCGTCATCGGTCAAACATTGAACGTCTACTACAACCCCACCACCAGCCGCGTGACGATGCCCGAGCTAGCTTTCAAACTCGCCGACATCAGTCACATCACCATCGTCGCCTGCGGCACCTCGTATTACGCGGGGCTGACCTCGCGCTACTGGCTTGAATCGCTGGCCAAAGTATCTGTGGATATCGATGTGGCGTCCGAGTTCCGTTACCGCGAACCCGTCATGCCCAAAGGCGGTCTCACCATCGTCATCTCCCAATCCGGCGAAACCGCCGATACCCTCGCCGCCCTACGTTACGCTAAAGCACAAGGCCAGTACACCCTCGCCATCGTCAACGCGCAGGAATCCAGCATGAGTCACGAGGCCGAAGCCACGCTTTACACTCACGCTGGCCCAGAGATCGGCGTTGCCTCGACCAAAGCCTTCACCACACAATTGACCGTGCTCGCCTGCTTCGCCCTCGCCCTCGCCGAAGCACGCAAAACCCTCGATGCAGACGAAATGGCCCGCCTGACCCACGCACTGGCCGAAGTACCTGCCCGGGTCGCTGAAGTGCTGCACAACGCCGATAACATCGAAAAACTCGCCGGCAAAATCCAGCATGCAAAAGACATGCTCTTTATCGGCCGCGGCACCAGCTTTGCCATCGCCCACGAAGCCGCGCTGAAAATGAAAGAGATCTCCTACATCCACGCTGAGGCCTACGCCGCTGGCGAAATGAAACATGGCCCCATCGCCCTCATCGACGAGTCGGTTCCCATCGTCGCCATCGTCCCCCACGACAAACTCTTCGAAAAAACCGCCAGCAACATTCAGGAAGCCGCCGCCCGCGGTGGCCGCATCGTCGCGTTTTCGGATGCAGAAGGCATCGCCGCACTCGGCAATATCGTCGGAGAATCCATCACGCTGCCAAAAGTCCACCCGCTGGTGACGCCAATTCTTTACGCCATCCCCGCGCAATTGCTGGCCTACCACACCGCCGTGCTGAAAGGGACCGATGTCGACCAACCCCGCAATCTTGCCAAATCGGTCACGGTCGAATAATCCCGCGGCATGGAACTTTGCACCAATACAACCGCGACCGCCGAACTTATTGTCGGCCCCGAGGACCTCGCCAGCGCCATCGCTTTGGGTGAGGACGATAATTTCCCCGCCGTCTTCGCCACAGCCAGAATGGTTGCGCTGATGGAAGTCGCTGCCGCCCGCGCCATGCATAACATCATCCGACCCGACGAACTCTCGGTCGGAGTCGTGGTGAATATCTCCCACACCGCCGCCACCGCCGTCGCAGATACTGTAATCGCCCAAGCCACCTTCACCTGCATGGAAGGCAAACTCTACGTATTCAATGTGTCCGCCCGCGATTCTGGTGGCGAAATTGGCAGCGGCACCCACAAACGCGCCATCGTCACCACCGAACGCCTGTTGAGCGGCATCGAGAAACGAAAAGGCACAAAATGACCGCCTACCGCCGCGACATTGACGGCCTGCGCGGCATCGCAATCCTCGCGGTTCTCCTGTTCCATGCGTTCACAAACCTCATCCCCGGCGGCTATGTTGGTGTCGATATCTTCTTCGTCATCTCCGGTTATCTTATCACAGGTATTCTACTGCATGGCCTGAACGAGGGCACCTTTACCTTCCGTCAATTCTACGCCCGCCGCATCCGTCGCATCTTTCCGGCCCTCGCCATTGTTCTACTAAGTACCTGGATAGCGGGCTGGTTCATACTCTTTCCGGAAGAATACACCGAACTCGGCAAACATATGGGTGCCAGCAGCCTCTTCATCTCCAACATCATACTCTGGAAAGAGGCGGGCTATTTTGACCGCACGGCCGAACTCAAACCCCTCCTCCATCTCTGGTCGCTTGGCGTGGAAGAACAATTCTACATCTTTTGGCCAGCCCTCCTTCTCGTCTTCCACCGCAAACGCCATGGCTGGGCAGGCCTCGTCGCCCTCACCGCCATAAGCTTTGTGGCCAACCTCGCTTTCCTTCACAATGCCCCCACCGGCACCTTCTTCCTACTGCCCACCCGCTTCTGGCAACTTGGCCTTGGCGGCATGCTAGCTTATGCCGAATTGAAACCCCTTCCGCGCCGCGTGCAATCGCCCATCCTCTGCATGCTCGGCCTCGCACTAATCCTCATCGCCTGCTTCACCTTCACGGACGCCAGCCCCTACCCAGGCTGGCGCGCACTGCTACCCACCATCGGCGCCGCCCTCATCATCCTCTCCGCCAGTGGCGGCAAGCTCATCGGCAACAAACCCCTCCTCTGGCTTGGCCTTATCAGCTATCCCCTGTATCTATGGCACTGGCCCCTGCTGGCCTATGCCCGCATCCTTCACGCGGGTGAACCCTCCGTCACCGCCCGTATCATCGCCGTAGCTTTGGCG
>JBMOIY010000028.1:0-20075 GCA_049317085.1 Rickettsiales bacterium
TGCCAGAAATCCTATGCTGCTCTCAGGTGTTGCAACTCATCCTTGAAACTGCCCAATTACTATTTAGCAACCGTAAATTAATAAAATTTTATTAATTTATACTAATTTTCCTGTATTGTTTAAATGTGAGCTGCTTCGTAGATACTCATCCTATGATTGCATACGTTAACCTTTTAAAATGCTGTTTGCCCATGGGGCCCAGAGGCGTTAAGGAATGAAGCCATTAACGAATCGAGAATCTATGGCAGGCCATTCCCACGCAGCAAATATCGCGCGCCGCAAAGGCGCGCAGGACATCAAGCGCGGCAAGATCTTTACCAAGATCGCGCGCGAGATCATTGTCGCCGCCAAGGGTGGGCCGGACATTAACTTCAATGCCAAACTGCGCACAGTCGTTATCAAGGCGCGGCAGGCGGGCATGCCGAAGGACCGTATCGACGGTGCCATTGCGAAAGGCTCAGGCACCGGTGCATCGGAGAATTACGAGGGCGTACGTTATGAAGGGTATGGCGCGGGTGGGGTCGCTATACTTGTTGATGCGCTGACGGATAATAGGAACCGTACGGCGAGTGACCTGCGCAGCATCTTTACAAAGAATACCGGCAATATGGGTGAATCCGGCTCTGTCGCATTCATGTTTGAGCGCATTGGGCTTATCCAATATCCGGGTGAGAAGATCCTCGAGGATGCGATGCTGGAAGCGGCCATTGATGCCGGTGCTGAGAATTGCGAGACGGCAGACGGCGTGCATTCCATTACAACCACCATGGAAACGCTGGGCGCGGTGCGTGATGCGCTGGCTGCGAAATTCGGTGACCCTCTTACCTGCAAACTTACCTTCACCGTGAAAGTGGGCGCGCCTGTCACCGGCAGCGATCTTGAGAATTTGATGGAACTTGTTGAAGCGCTCGAGGACAATGACGATGTGCAGGAAGTGTTTACGAATGCCGAGATCAGTGACGCTGACGCTGCGAAGTTGAGCGCGTGAGCGTTCAACGCATCATTGGTATCGATCCCGGTTTAGTTTCCACCGGCTGGGGCATCATCGAAAGCAAGGGCTCGTCATTGACATTCGTGGATTGCGGGACGATCGCGCCGCATGCGAAGCTGCCGCTGTCGGAACGGCTGGTGGCGCTGCACCGGGACCTGGCGCGGATTATTGAATTGTATAAACCGACCTCGGCCGCGATTGAGGAGACGTTCGTGACGGCGACTGGGGCGAGCACACTGAAGCTGGGTCAGGCGCGGGGGGCGTTGATTGTCACCCTTGCGGCACAGGGGTTGCCAGTGGCGGAATATGCGACGCGCTCGGTGAAAAAAGCGCTGGTGGGCACGGGGGCTGCCGACAAGAACCAGGTGAGCCAAATGGTTGGGGTGCTGATGCCTGCGGCAAAGCCGGCGCTGCTCGCATGTAAGCACGATGCGGCGGATGCGCTGGCGATTGCGGTGTGCCACGCGCATATGTATACATATAATTTATGACGCGGCCGCCGACCATTGTACATTCCATAGAGCGCACTGGACGCGCGCAGCAAGGGCTCGACCCGCGCACAGCGTCGATAGAGAAAATCAATATCGCCTTGCATTTACTGTATCAGGCAAGTTTTGGGCTAGGCATGGTGGGGCAACCGCCAGGTGTCGACACCTCGAATTCCACAATCGCTGCAGTATGCTTAGGAGACAGCTGGCATGTTGCCATTCCCCAACCGGCCGAGCAGCTATCCTCCAGAGATATGATGGCTTCCGGTATTTTCATGGGCCGTCTGCTGGCGCAATCAAAGCAGGCGGCGCTGGCAGTGAGCAGTGATGCGGGCAACCACTGCCTTGATTTCAAGAAAAAAGAACATCTGGTTAAGGCATTGAATAGCCTTGCACGCGACCTCGGTGATATTTCACCCCTAAGCGACCCTTTCAACGGTAAACCTGCTATCGAGTGGCTTAGCGAACTGAATGAACTGCCCGACCCTCACCCTCCCCGTTAAGTTATTCTCGCCTCTTTGGTGGGAACCGACTATAAACTTCTCATGATCGGAAAACTAACAGGGCGTGTTGACGAAGTGGCCGAGGATCATTTGATCCTGGATGTTGGTGGTGTCGGCTATCTGGTGTTTGCGAGCGGGAAGACACTTGCGGCATTGCCGGAAAAAGGTGGCGCTGTGTCGCTGCTCACTGAAACGCATGTGCGTGAGGATCATATTCATTTGTATGGCTTCGCTTCTGTTGCCGAGCGCGTGTGGTTTCGCACGTTGACGACGGTGCAGGGTGTGGGCGTGAAGATGGCGATGGCGATTTTGAGCACACTCTCGCCTGAACAGATACTCACCGCGATTGCGGCGCAAGATAAAAAGGCGCTGACGGTGGTAAGCGGTGTGGGGCCGAAGCTGGCGGAGCGTCTCGTTATTGAATTGAAGGGCCACGCGGTGAAGCTTGGTGCGGCTGGGTTCAGCATGGCGGCTTCGCATGCGGGAGAGGCCGCGGTCAAAGGCAAAAAGGCTGCGGCGGCACCAAGTGTCATCGAAGATGCGCTGTCGGCCCTTGTGCATCTGGGGTATGGGCGTTCCGAGGCGTTCAGTGTAGTGACGCGGCGGCTGCAATCGACGCCGGATGCTAAGCTGGATGTGCTGATTCGTGACTCGCTCAGGGAGCTAGCGGCATGAATTTATTCGCTGCACCGTTTATAGCATCGTCATTCCAGCGAAAGCAGGAATCCATTTCCGGCCCTGAAAGGTGGATTCCAGCTTTCGCTGGAATAACCGGGCTATGAGCGCGGCATTGACCACCGCGGAGCGCATCGAGGGGGACGGGATCGAGCAATCGATTCGCCCGCAGATGCTTGCTGATTTTACCGGTCAGCCGCAAGTCATCGAAAATCTGGATGTGTTCATCCGTGCCGCGAAAACGCGGGCGGAATCACTCGACCATGTGTTGCTGTATGGGCCTCCGGGCCTTGGGAAGACGACGCTCGCGCATATCGTGAGCCGGGAGATGGGAGTGAATTTCCGTTCGACCTCCGGCCCACTGCTGACGAAGGCGGGCGATCTTGCGGCTATCCTTACCAATCTGCAGGCGAATGATGTGTTGTTCATCGATGAGATCCATCGGCTGAACTCGGCGGTGGAAGAAGTGCTGTATCCGGCGATGGAGGATTTCAAGCTGGATTTGATTATTGGTGAGGGCCCAAGTGCGCGCACCGTTCGCATTGACTTGCCGCCGTTCACGCTCGTCGGAGCGACGACGCGGATTGGTTTACTCACCGGGCCGCTACGTGACCGGTTCGGGATTCCGCTGAAGCTGAATTTTTATGATGTGGCGGAGTTGAAGAAAGTGGTCAGCCGCGCGAGTGCGTTGTTGAAGGTTTCGATCACGGGCGATGGGGCGCAGGAGATTGCGAATCGGGCGCGGGGCACGCCGAGGATCGCGGTACGGTTGCTAAAGCGCGTGCGGGATTTTGCGCATGCGGCGGGGAAGGATGCCATCACCGCCGAGATGGCGGATGCGACGCTGAAGCGGCTCGAGGTGGATGCGCTCGGGCTTGATTCGTCCGACCATCGCTACCTGAAATTCATAGCGGAGCATTATGAGGGCGGGCCGGTGGGGGTTGAGACCATCGCAGCGGCATTATCCGAGGCGCGGGATACGATCGAGGAGACCATCGAGCCGTTCCTGCTGCAGCTTGGGTTCATCCAGCGCACGCCGCGGGGGCGGGTGTTGACGGCGACGGCGTTCAAGCATCTCGGGTTGAAGGTGAAGGTGATTCCGGCGGCGCAACTGGGGTTGCTGGATGAGGATGAGTAGCCCATGCCTATGAACCCTTACGCCAAGGACGACGCGTTCTACTACCCGATCCGCGTGTTCTATGAGGATACCGATGCAGGCGGAGTGGTGTATCACAGCAATTTCCTGAACTTTGCGGAGCGGGCGCGGACGGAGTGGCTGCGGCACCTGACCATCGGGCGGGAGCGGCTGCAGAGCGAATTCGGGCTCATGTTCGTGGTGCGCCGCGCCAGTATCGAGTGGCGACGCCCTGCCCGCCTTGATGACCTGTTGATGGTGGAAACGCGCTTGCAGGGCATGGGCAAAGTGCGTATGACCTTGCGCCAGACGATTACGCATGGTGACACGGTTCTAGCGACGATCGATGTGGAAGTGGTGGCGGTGAGTGTTGCAACGTTCGCCCCCACCCCACTGCCGCAGGAATTACGCAATTTACTGCCCGCTGCGCCGGTGATGGAAGAGAAAACGAATAACTAAACGGAGAGTTTATGGCCACGACTGCTGCACCTGTACTGGGCGTGAATGCTGCCGATGTCGCGGGGAGCGCGACGGGGGTCGCAGCGCATGGGGCGGACCTTTCGCTGATCGGGCTGTTGCTGCATGCCGAACCGCTGGTGCTGGTCATCATGCTGATCCTGATTGGTATGTCGGTCGCGTGCTGGGCGATCATCATCGAGAAATACCTCGCGCTGCGCAGCGTGAACGACAAGACGAGCCAGTTCGAGAATGAGTTCTGGTCGGCAGATGCGCTCGATAAATATTACGAGAAGGTGAAGAAGCGTAAAGCCAAGCACCCGCTGGGTATCATGTTCTCGGCGGCGATGGAGGAATGGTTCCGCAGCAAAGGGCAGGAACGGCTGGTGCCGAGCGGCAGTTCGGGCCGTGGAGGCAGTGACCTCACCATCACGGTGAAGGAGCGCATCATTCAGCAGATGGCGCTGTGCCGGAACCGCGAGATGGAACGGCTGGAGCGTGGCATGGGATTCCTTGCGACGGCCGGTTCGTCGGCACCGTTCATCGGGCTGCTTGGCACCTGTATTGGTATCATCAACTCGTTCCGCTCGATCGCGGGGTCGCAGAATACGTCGTTGGCGGTGGTGGCGCCGGGGATCGCGGAAGCATTGTTTGCTACCGCTATTGGTCTGTTCGTGGCCATTCCGGCAGTGATGTCGTTCAACAAATTCAACGGTGAGCTGAACCGGCTCGCGGGTAAGCTCGAGGATTTCTCGACGGAATTCCAGATGCTGCTGTCGCGCCAGCTGGATAAGGGCGGCAACTGATGGGCGCGCAAATGAATGGCGGCGGTTCGCGCCGCGGGCGATCGACCCGCACGGCGGGCGGCTTCAACGATATCAACATCACCCCGTTCGTGGATGTGATGCTGGTGCTGCTCATCATCTTCATGGTGGCGGCGCCGATGATGACGACGGGGGTGACGGTGAATCTGCCGAAGACGAAATCCTCTGCGGTGCCTGGGAATGACGAGCCGGTGAGTGTTTCCATCAAGCGTGATGGCAGCGTGTTCGTGCAGAACAGCGCGACGACTGTCGATAAACTGGGGGCGACGCTCAAAGCCATTCTGGGTGAAAAGAAAGAGACGCGGATTTTCGTGCGGGGAGATACTTCGATTGATTACGGGCAGGTGATGAAGGTCATCGGCGAGATCAATGGGGCGGGCTATTCCAAGGTTGCGCTGCTGACGGATATGGGTGGCGCCACCCCGCCGCCGCGCAAATAAGCGAGGACACGCACGCGTGAAAATGGTCGAAACACGCAGTCTGAACTACTCGATTGTGCTGCATGCGCTGGCGCTGCTGATCGCGGCAGTGGGCCTGCCTGCTATTCTGCCGCCACGGGCGGAACCGATGCCGCTGGTGATGACGGTCGAGCTGTTGCCGGTGGGTGAGGTGACGAATGTCAAGCCTTCGGAACAGCAGATACAGAAAGAGCAGAAAGCGCCGGAGCCCAAGGTAAAAACACCACTGACGCCCCCTGCCCCGACACCGGTGAAACAGACCACTGCCCCGCCACCGCCTAAGGAAAAAACCTTTGACCCGATGGAGGGCGCAGAGGAAGACCCGGAGGCCGAAGCCATCAAAAAAACGCCGCCGAAGGAGAAAGCAAAGCCGAAGGCTGAGGAGAAAAAACCACCGCAGGATGATTTCAAGAAGCTGCTCGACAGCTTAAGCAAGGAAGCGGAGAAGAACAACGCGGTGAAGCCTGCAGCACCCGCCCCGAACAAGGACGCGAAGGACAAAGTCAACATGGCCGAGAACAAGACGCGTTCGGATGCGCCGTATGATGAGTCGATGCCACTTTCGATCAGTGAGAAGGATACGATCCGCAGCCAGTTCATGGTGTGCTGGACGATGCCGGCGGGGGCAAAAGATGCGCATACACTCGCAGCGCGGGTGAAAGTGACGATGCAGGCGGACGGGACGGTGACAAGTGCGGTGCTCGCGCCTGAACAGATGGGGCGGTATAATTCCGACACGTTCTTCCGGGCGGCGGCGGACAGTGCCATCCGTGCGGTACATAAATGCAGCCCACTCAAAAACCTTCCGCCGGACAAGTATGGGTCGTGGCGAGAGATGGAGCTGAATTTCGATCCGCAGGATATGGTCTAAAAATCTATGGAATTTTAATCACGAACGCGCTATGCGTGACGCACCAAATTTTACATTAGGTGGTCCCATGCGTCATTTCCGTCTTGTTTCGTTGTTTGCTTCTGTGCTGTTCGCGGCTTCAGCCCATGCGGAGCTGAAAATCGACATTACCAAAGGCAACGTGGAGCCGATGCCGATTGCGGTGACGGGCTTTACGGGTACGGGTGGCGGCACGGTGAGTGGTAGCGACATTAGCGCCGTGATCGGTGGTGACCTTGAGCGTTCGGGGCTGTTCAAGCCAATCAGCCAGCAGGCATTCATTGAACAAATAACGAATGGTGACGCGGTGCCGCGTTATGCGGACTGGCGGCAGATCAATGCCAATGCCATCGTGACCGGTACGGTGACACCGACGGGCGGCGACAAGGTGCGTATCAGTTTCCGGCTGTGGGATGCGCTGGGGCAGACGCAGGTAGCGGGCAAAGAATATAACACGTTCGCGCGCAACTGGCGGCGGGTGTCGCATTTGATTTCGGATGAGATTTATAAGCGTTTGACTGGAGAACAGGGGTATTTCGATACGCGCATTGTGTATGTTGCAGAATCCGGCCCCGCCAAAAAACGCGTGAAACGCTTGGCGATCATGGATCAGGATGGGGCGAACCAGAAATACCTGACGGATGGGAACAGCCTAGTGCTGACGCCTCGTTTCTCGCCGAACACCCAGGAAATCCTGTATATGTCGTATTCGGGAAGCCAGCCGCGTGTGTTCCTGCGCGACCTACAGACGGGACGTGAGGAATCGCTCGGACGCTTCAATGGGATGAGTTTCGCGCCGCGCTTCAACCATGATGGTAGCCGCATGCTGATGTCGATCGCCAATGGCGGGGTGACCAGCATTTATGAGATGGACTTGCGTAGTCGCAGCCTCAAACGTTTGACGCAATCGTCGGGTGCGATTGATACATCGCCGTCCTATGCGCCGGATGGTTCGCGCATCGTGTTCAACTCCGACCGCGGCGGCAGCCAGCAGATCTACACGATGGATGGCAGTGGCGGGAATGTTCAGCGCATCAGCTTCGGTTCGGGGCAATATTCGACGCCGGTCTGGAGCCCGCGAGGCGACCTCATCGCGTTCACCAAACAGTCGGGTGGCAAGTTCTATATCGGCGTCATGAAGCCGGATGGTTCGGGCGAGCGCATGCTAACGAGCAGCTGGCTGGATGAAGGCCCGAGCTGGGCACCGAATGGCCGTGTAATCGTGTTCGGGCGTGAATCGCCAGGCGGGGCAGGTGGTAACCGTTCGCGGCTCTATTCGGTGGATATCACCGGGTATAACGTACGTGAAGTAGCTACTCCTTCGGATGCATCTGACCCAGCTTGGAGTCCTTTGTTGCCGATGTAGTTTGCAACGTCTGTGGTTTTTTTGCGGACGCTTGGCTAGCTATTATTTTGGGCTGACGCACAGGGCGAAATTAATATTCCCCCTGATTTTCGCTCCCCCTCGTCTCGCTTCGCTCGCGGCCGGCGCTTACGCGCTACGCACAATCTCCTGCATAGAGTATTCATTTTTGTATGGGCTGCATTCTAGCCCTCTCCCGCGAGGGGAGAGGGATTAGAAAATCAATCCATGCAATTTACTCGCATCTGTCCAGCCGCTGTCGCGGTGGATCATTCGGGTTAGTTTGGTGTCGACCAGGTGGTCGAGCAGGCGGGCGATGGCTTGGACTACTTCGATGATTTTTTCTTCATCGGGTGGAATTCCGTTTTCGGTGACGTGACACATCAGCGCAAGGCGCGTGGTAGCGAAGCGTTGCACGAGCATTGCAGCACGTTCTTTGATGGTGGTGTCCTTCTGGGGACTGAAGGGGAAGGCGGTCATGGCGAGTTGGGCTTGAATGTAGCGGCGTAAGGCTGGGGTGGTTGCGACGGCGGCGTCGGTTTGCCAGCGGTGACGGAGAGTGATGTAGGCACTGCCTGCATTAGGGCCCAAGGTGAGGTTGCGGGTTTCTCGGTCGAAACTGCAATCGAGCGCAGTTGCCATGCGCTGCGTGATGGCGGGGAGCCGCTGGCTGATGCCGGTGTCGCCGAAGGCTTTGGTGAGGGCCAAGGCGTAGTAGATGGCGTGTGCGTCGCCGGGTTGGGGGGCGGCTTGTGGCAAAGTGTCGCCTTCGAGCGCCCATGCGCGGGCGAGGAGTGTGCTCATGATGCTTTCGGGGGATTGAGAGGCATCCGCAGCGAGGGCCACGCATTGGGCCATCAAGGTGGCGGCGTCGGACTCGGGAATGCCGCTATAGTCGAGGGTCGATGGATGCAGTGGGAGACGTTCGGTGGTGGCGGTTTCGGGCGCGAAGGGTTTGGGCAAGGTGAGCATGAGACGGAGCATTT
Source organism: Rickettsiales bacterium (assembly GCA_049317085.1). Classification (GTDB taxonomy): domain Bacteria; phylum Pseudomonadota; class Alphaproteobacteria; order Rickettsiales; family UBA3002; genus QFOX01. The sequence continues at coordinate 8,769 of JBMOIY010000028.1, forward strand.
CCGGGCAGGAGATGGCGCCGTTCAGGTGGATCTCGCCGCCGCGCGTGTGGGCGATGCGGGGGTAGAAATGGCAACTGTCGCTTAAGTAATCGGAGCCGTGGCTGGCTTGCAAGCCGCAGACACCGGCGATGAACTGATTGCATTCGCCACAGGGACCTTCACGTCGCATGGTGTAGGTTTCATGGTCGATGGTGGTGAGGAGTTGGGGTATGGTTGCTTGCATGAGCGCTATTTGCCTTGCATCGGCGGGAATGTCCCAGCCACGGCAGCATGTGTCTGGGCAATCCGCGCCGAGGCAGGAAAAGCGGGCGACGGCGGCGGTGCGAGCGACGGGCTGGTTCATACTGAAAGCCTAGGCTTTGACTGATGTAACGCCCTGTTCCATCAGAGTTTGATGGATGTTTCTATTCTATATTTCTTATGGCCTGTTACATACTTGCAACAGTTAGGCAGTTTCACCCCTTTATTGCTGTGGGCAACTGCGGGGCATCTTGTAATACTTCGACCTCTATGCAATATACCGCAGGCAACCTGCTCAGAGCGCGAGCAGCAAAAAACATTTGTCCCTCAGGAGATTAAACATGAAAAAAACAGCATTGGCCCTAGTATCCGCCCTTCTTCTTGTATCCGCGTGCGATAGCAGCTCGACCGATAACGGTGGCGCTGGTGGCTTAGGCGCGAACGGTGCAGGCACCGGTTCAGGCATCCTCGGCCAAGCGGCTGACGGCACCAACGTGACCGACCGTATCTACTTCGCGACCGACAGCTCGGTCGTTGATTCCGAAGGCCAGTCGTCGCTTGATCGTCAGGCTTCGTGGCTGAAACAATACGAGACGGTAAACGTCGTTCTCGAAGGCCATGCGGATGAGCGCGGCACCCGTGAGTACAACATCGCCCTGGGCGAGCGTCGTGCAACGGCTGCGAAGAGCTACCTCATCAGCCAAGGTGTTGCTGCAAACCGCATCTCGGTCGTTTCGTACGGCAAAGAGCGTCCAGCCACCACCGGTAACGACGAAGGCGCGTGGAGCCAGAACCGCCGCGCTGTGACGGTTATCGCTAACTAGTCACTTCGTTAGTAAACATGAAAGCCCGCCATGCAAATGGCGGGCTTTTTTGTTTCTGGCGTTCTTGCAGTTCATTGCAAAACTTGCTAGCGATAGCACCCATCACGGAGAACCCCATGCGTCGCTTCCTTATCCTGTTCGTTCCACTCGCGCTCATCGCTGGCAGTGCTGCTGCCCAGAATGACCCGAACGATTTGAGTACCCGGCTTGACCGCCTGGAGCGCGATGTGACGTTCGTACAGAAGCAGGTCTATCGCAATGAGAGCAACAGCGGTGGCAATTCCAATGCTTCGGGTGCGACGGCAAATACGGGGCCACTGCAGGTTCGCATGAGCCAGATTGAAGAAGAGCTGCGCCAGATCCGTGGGCTGATCGAACAAACACAATTCCAGAATAGCCAAACGGCGGGTAACCTGAAGAAGTTCTCGGACGATGTCGATTATCGCTTGCGCGCGCTGGAGCAGGCGCAGCAGCAGGCACAACAGATGCAGATGTCGCCAGCGCCCGTTGCGGAAGCCGCACCGGTACCGCCAGCCACTGTGCCTGCCGTCGCTGCTGCGCCCGGTGCACCTGCGGCCGCGCTGACGGGCAAGGATTTCCCGGATTCCAACTCGGCCTATTCGGCGGCGTTCCGGTTGATGAACGAGAAGCGTTATGCGGAAGCGGGTGCGGGATTCGACAATTTCGTGAAAAAATATCCGTCCGACCCGCTGACCTCGAACGCGTATTACTGGCTGGGCGAGACGCAGTTCGCGCGCAAGGATTACACGCGTGCTACGGAAAGTTTCCGCAAAGGGTTCGAGGTGAACCCGGACGGGCAGAAAGCGCCGGATAATTTGTATAAGCTGGCGATGTCGCTGGCGCAGATCAAACGCACGAATGAAGCCTGCGTGGTGCTGAGCCAGGTCGCCGCGAAATATAGCGAATCGGCGGCGCGGACGGTGGCGAAGGCCGAGGAAGCGCGCGCGCAGATGCAGTGCAAGAACTAAGGTTGAGCCGCATCACGCAGGTTGTTGCGGATGCGCTCGGCCAATTGATTTCACCGAATTCCCACATTGCCATCGCGCTTTCGGGCGGGGCGGACAGTATGGCGCTGACGTTGCTCGCGCAGGATTGGGTGGCGCAGCACGGCGGCACTATTACAGCGTTGACGGTGGATCATGGGTTGCGCGAAGCATCGGCGGCAGAGGCGAGCCAAGTGGCGGAGTGGATGCGCGCTCGCGGAATCGAACATCATATTTTGACGCCTGCGCATACTGATGCATCCAACAATCTGCAGGAGGCGGCGCGGGGTTGGCGGTATGAAGCGCTTGCGGAATTTTGCCGGGCGCGGGGGATTCTGCACTGCCTGGTGGCGCAGCATGCGGGGGATAATCGCGAAACGGTAGAGCATAATATTGCGCGCGGCGAGACGGCGGATGGTGCGTCCGGAATGCGGCGTGTTCGGAATTTTCGGGGTGTGCGATTCGTGCGCCCGATGCTTGCACTGGAGCACGCTGAGATCGAGGCGTTTCTGCGCGAGCGGGATGTGGTATGGGTGAATGACCCGTCTAACGCCGATACCCATTTTGCGCGGGTGCGGGCGCGCAAGATGCTGGAGCAGGACACGGTGCGCACGCGGGAGCTGGATGGGTTGATTGTGCAGCATGCGGCGTCGCGAGCGTTGCGTGATGATGCGCTGGCGGAGGCGGCGATGCGTTGCGTGATGATGAGTCCACTTGGCTTTGCGGATATGTCGCTGACTGCGTGGCGGCAGCTGAAGCCGTTGGTGGCGAGCCAGTTGCTGGCGGATTGTATCACCAGTATCGGTGGTTCAGTGAACCGGCCGCGGGGGCGTGAAACGGCGCGGCTGGTGGCGGCGCTCGACCATGCGTTTACGACGCGCACGTTGCAGCATTGCGAAATCACGCTTGAGGGCGATTGCTTGCGGTTTGCGCGGGAGCGGGCGCGGGTGGCCCCTGCCCTGCCGCTTCGTGGATGTGGTGCGGTGATTTGGGATAGGCGCTTTAGTGTGCAGTATGATTTGCCCGAGGCGGAGGGCTATACGCTTGGTGCTATCGGGCGCAAGGCAGCAAAACAACTCGCGCTGCCGGCGGCAACCCCCGGGCTGTGGCATCTTGATGAACTGGTGTTCGTGCCCCATATAGGGATGCCACAGTCGGCGAGTGCGCGCGTGAGCATCGGGTTCGTGCCGCCAAAACCGCTTGCCGCTGCACCGTTTTGGTGATTCACTGACGCCTTAGCATTTAGGAGCATTATGCCGCCTGTCACCAAGAATATCCTACTATGGTTTGGTATCATCCTTGCCATCGTGTTCATGGTCAGCCTATCGCAGGGCGGCTTTGGCGATGCTGCGAGCAATGGCGGGGCACTGCAACGGCTGGCCTATTCGGATTTCCTGAACAAGGTGGAATCGGGCGAGGTGCGCGATGTCATCATCCGCGAAAGTTCGGAGAGTGGGACGCGCATCGACGGGCATTTTACCAGTGGTGATGCGTTCACGCTGCAGGCGGTGAGCAACCCACGGCTGGTGGATACGCTGCGGTCGCATAATGTGAAACTGGCGGCAGCACCTGCGTCGAGCGGGGCAGATTCGTTCCTGAGTATTTTCCTGTCGTCGTGGCTGCCGTTCCTCGTGCTGATCGCGGTCTATATTTTCTTCATGCGGCAAATGCAGTCTGGCAAGGGTGGTGGCGGCGGGGCGATGGGGTTCGGCAAAAGCCGCGCGAAGCTGCTGAATGAAAATCATGAGAAAAAAATGTTCGACGATGTTGCCGGCATCGACGAGGCGAAAGAGGAATTACAGGAGCTCGTTGAGTTCCTAAAGAACCCACAGAAATTCCAGAAACTGGGCGGGAAGATTCCGCGCGGGTGCTTGCTGGTCGGCCCTCCTGGCACCGGGAAAACCTTGCTGGCGCGGGCGATCGCAGGGGAAGCGGGTGTGCCGTTCTTCTCCATTTCGGGTTCGGATTTCGTCGAGATGTTCGTGGGCGTGGGTGCATCCCGCGTGCGGGACATGTTCGAGCAGGGCAAGAAAAATGCGCCGTGCATTATCTTCATCGATGAGATCGACGCGGTGGGTCGCCAGCGTGGGGCGGGCATCGGCGGTGGGAACGATGAGCGCGAGCAGACGCTGAACCAGTTGCTCGTCGAGATGGACGGGTTCGAGGCGAACCAGAGTGTCATCCTCATTGCGGCGACGAACCGGCCGGATGTGCTGGATTCGGCGCTGCTGCGGCCGGGTCGTTTCGACCGGCAAATCACGGTGCCGAACCCGGATATCGAGGGGCGGACAAAAATTCTCGGAGTGCATTTGAAAAAGGTGCCGATGGGGCCGGATGTGGATGCGAAGATCATTGCGCGTGGCACGCCGGGCTTCTCGGGGGCTGACCTAGCGAACCTCGTCAACGAAGCGGCCTTGCTTGCAGCGCGATATGACAAGAAGGTCGTCACCATGCGCGAGCTTGAGGCCGCGAAAGATAAAGTGATGATGGGTGTCGAGCGCAAATCGATGGTGATGAGCGAGGAAGAGAAGAAGATGACGGCCTATCACGAGGCAGGGCATGCGGTGGTTGCTGTGCACTGCTCGGCGAGTGACCCGATTCATAAGGCGACGATTATTCCTCGGGGCCGCGCGCTTGGCATGGTGATGCGATTGCCAGAGGCGGATAAGATCTCCTACCTGCGTGATAAGATGCTGGCCGATTTAGCCGTGAGCATGGGCGGGCGTGTGGCTGAGGAGCTGATCTTCGGCCATGCAAAGGTGAGCAGCGGCGCGAGCTCCGATATTCAATACGCAACACGCCTCGCTAATGCGATGGTGACGCAGTGGGGGATGAGCGATGCGCTCGGGCCAATTCTCTTCGCGCCGACGGAGGATACGAACCATGCGCTGATCCGCTCACCCGAGGCGATTGCGAAGGTGGATGCAGAGATCAAGCGTATCGTGAATGATGCGCATAAAGAAGCAACGCGCATCCTCACCACCAACCGCGACCAGTTGGAAATTGTGGCACTGGCTCTGATCGAATATGAAACGCTGACCGGCGATGAAATTAAGCAACTGATGGCAGGTGAGAAAATTAGCCGGCCTGACCCTACCGCCACCGGCCCCAAACCCGTGCGCAGCAAATTGCCGAGCAGCAAGAAGAAGCTGGATGAGATGGATGTGAGCGAAGGTTAGTAAACTTTACTATTCACTGGCGCTTCTTTCAGCGTGCCGTCTGTTTTAGTACTACCACCGCCTTGCACCGTTACAGTCGGCATTTCTGTGCTGGCTAACTTCGGGCGATACCTATCCAGTACCTGCCCATATGCTGTCTTGCTGGTGTGACTGGTGCGGATATGCGCCACTGCATCAAAAGCGTTTTTGCCATTTTCGAGTTTGTCAAAATCAACACCTGCTGCACAAAAGGATCGCAGCGCTTGCGAAAGCTCATCGGAAGACATTGCTCTACGAGCTTCACCACTATTATAAAGATCCGAAAAGATCTCCAGAAAAGAATGTAAATCTTTTTTTGCGAGTGCAATGTATAGTGCGGAATTAGTGCTCACGAATCTATCTCCCAAGTCTGTTACAGCTGCATCACTAAGCGTTTCATGCGTCGATTCCGTGACGATTTCATGACAGTTCTGTTAAGATTGCTAGGATCCTCACGAAATCTATCCATTCATTTCATTGCGGTGTGAGGGGCTTAGGGCTATAGGTGGCTATCAATCTTTGTTATCCTTACGAAAGCAGGGGTTCCCTATAAGGCGATTCCCGCTTTCGCGGGAATGCCAACTGTCTAAGAGTTACGCTATGAGCACACGGAAATATTTTGGCACGGATGGTATTCGCGGCACCGCCAACCGCTTCCCGATGACGGCGGATATTGCACAGCGGCTAGGCATGGCGGCGGGGCATTATTTTAACCGTGGCGGGCACCGTCACCGGGTGGTGATTGCCAAGGATACTCGCCTTTCGGGTTATATGATCGAGAACGCCCTGACGAGTGGGTTTCTGGCTATGGGTATGGATGTGTTACTGGTCGGGCCAATGCCCACCCCAGCGGTGGCATTCCTCACCCGTGCAATGCGCGCTGACCTTGGGGTGATGATCTCGGCATCGCACAACCTGTTTGAGGATAATGGCCTCAAGCTCTTCGGGCCGGATGGGTATAAACTGTCCGATGCGGTGGAGCTTGCCATTGAGTCACATATGGATGACGATCTGACCAGAGAGTTTGCTGCGCCCGAGAAAGTGGGTCGTGCCAAGCGCCTCGATGATGCGCCTGGGCGTTATATAGAATTTGTAAAATCGACTTTCCCTAAGCATTTACGGCTGGATGGGATGAAGGTGGTAATCGACTGTGCGAATGGCGCGGGTTACCAGGTGGGGCCGATCATTTTATGGGAGCTGGGGGCGGAAGTTTTCCCTATCCATATTGCACCTAACGGCTTTAATATCAATAAAGACTGCGGCTCTACCCACCCGGCGTCGCTATGCGAAGCGGTGAAGCGCGAGGGTGCGCATATAGGCATTGCGCTTGATGGCGACGCTGACCGCATCACGGTGGTGGATGAAAAAGGCGAGGTGCTGGACGGTGACCAGCTGATGGCGATGATTGCCACCTTTGCGAAAAAAAATGGCGCATTGAAAGGCGATGGCATTGCCGCCACCTTGATGAGTAACCTTGGGCTCGAGCGCTTTTTGCAATCGCATGGTATTGCCCTGCACCGCACCAAAGTGGGCGACCGCTACGTGATGGAAGCGATGAAGGAAAAAGGCCTCAATATTGGTGGCGAGCAATCCGGCCACCTCATTTTGGGTGACTATGCTACCACAGGGGATGCTTTGGTGGCGGGCTTGCAGATTTTGGCCGCAGTGATGGAGGATGGCAGACCAGCCAGCCAGGCGATTCGCATGTTTGAACCGGTGCCACAGATACTAAAAAACGTGCGCTTCACGGGTAGCGCACCGCTTGAGCGCGAGGATGTAAAGCAGGCGATTGCGGCGGCGGAAAAAACACTTGGAAACGCTGGCCGTATCGTGGTGCGTCCTTCGGGCACGGAACCCCTCATCCGTATCATGATTGAGGGCGAAAAGCGTGATGCCATCACCCACATGGCGGATGATCTGGCCGCGCTGATTGTGCAACAGGCTGCGGCGTAAATGCACGGCCGTGTACTTATCATCGCGGGGTCCGATTCCGGCGGTGGGGCGGGCATTCAAGGTGACATTAAAACGGTGAGTGCGCTGGGTGGGTATGCGATGACCGCCATCACCGCCATCACTGCACAGAACACGCTTGGCGTGTTTGGGATTCATGCGGTGCCTGAGGCATTTATTGCGCAACAAATTACGCTGTGTGTCGATGATATCGGCGTGGATGCGCTGAAGACGGGGATGTTGCATTCGGCTGCTGTTATCGAGGCGGTGGTGCAGAGCATTCCGCGCGGGGTGCCGCTGGTGGTGGACACGGTGATGGTGGCGAAGGGTGGCTCGCCGTTGCTTGAGGTAGAAGCGCTGATGGCGCTGAAGACCAAGTTGATTCCGCTCGCGACGATCATCACACCGAATTTGCCGGAGGCGGAGCTGTTGCTCGGACGCAAGATTCCTGAGGATGGGATGGTGGAGGCAGCGCAAGCGTTGCTGGCGCTTGGGGCGCAGGCAGTGCTGCTGAAGGGTGGGCATGGCACCGACCTAACCCTGACCGATGTGCTGGTGGCACGCGGCGCTGCCCCCCTTATCTTTACGGCAGCACGGGTGGATACGCGCCACACCCATGGTACGGGCTGTGCCTTTGCCTCGGCCATTGCTCACGGGCTTGCTCGGGGGTTGGCGATTGGTGAGTCCGTAAGTCTTGCCCATGCTTATGTTCAAGCCGCAATTGGCCGAGCCCCGGGCTTTGGCGCAGGGCACGGCCCACTGGGACATTAAGACTGTAATAATAGTGTCACATTTTTTAGGTCGTTATTGTGCTAAACTTGCCATAATGACTGTATTGTTCAGGGGGTGTCATGCCAACGGAGTTACCCAACATTATCAAGAGTATAATTGCCGCTAATCATCAGCTTTGTGGGTTTCCGACCGCGTTGCGGAGCCAACTGGAAGAAAAAATTCTGACGGATCTGGCGCGGCGCCGCATGAGCGCAGACGGCCTCAGTGCGGTGCAATTTGTTTATTCAGAGCGTGTCAGAGACGGTGTAGTAATTACTATGAAACAGCAAAGTGAGGATGACCGCGACAGGTTTGATGCATATTTCGCTGATATTGAGAATGCTACCTATCCCAAGAAAGTGTCTGCGAAACGGGGGGCAGGTCATTGGATGTACATGAAAGATGTGGAAGCGCGCTTAAGCGCAGCCAACTCTGAGGATTTGGCCGACTATTTCGGGATTAGAGCCATCCCTATGGCGAGCGTAGTCGAACACGTTAAGTTTCCCCTTGCCAAATCGTAGCCTGCCCGCTAATAACCCGGCCCTAATCAATGCTGACCGCAAAATCGGTCGGCGCATGGAGATTCATATGGCTAAAGCAGGCATTCACCCAGATTACCACAATGTCACCATCGTCATGACCGACGGATCGCGCTTCCAAACGCGCTCGACCTACGGCAAGGAAGGCGATGTGATCACCCTTGATGTTGACCCGAAAACGCACCCGGCTTGGGTCGGTGGCGTGAACCTGCGTAAAACGGGCCGTCTCGAGAGTTTCAGCAACCGCTTCGGTGGCATTGCGTCCATCAACAAGGCGCCTACCGGCACCAACTCTTCCGAGAAGAGCGGCGACGCTGCGAAAGAAGACAAAAAAGCGTAGTTCGTTTTCTTTCTACCCTATACCAAACGCCTCGGAGTAATCCGGGGCGTTTTTATATTGGCGCTTAGCTTCCTGCGGTTTGCGATCCGTACGAGTGTGATCGATGGTCCCTTCATTCTGCGTGCGACATGATGCAACAAAATGTGACTATTTTTCTCGCATGAATAACTAACGTGCTGAAATACATCATTTACCAAAATTCGATGTCGCATCGGCGTTGTACGAACCGATCGCGCTACTTGAACAGGTTCTCCGCCTGTGCGCGCACGCCGCCGCGGGAATTGATCTCGGCGTCAATCTTGGCGATCTCAGCTTCGAGTTCTTCCTTGTATTCGCGCATGTGCTGGACGGACATGCCCTCAAGCTTGCGGGGGAAAGGTTGCGGTTGTTTATGTTTGGGCAGATCGTCGTCGATGAACATCATGTCCTCCGTGGTTGCCGTAATGATAGCATTCCAGCTTTCGCTGTCACGGTGAAGTTGGTATAGGTCGCGTATGAGCCAGCCCCCTCTTCCCAGTTCGATGTGCGCGATGGAGATTCGTGAAGGGGGGCTTGTAGCCTCGAGCGTGCCGCTGCCAGTGGTGAAGGATGGCGAGGTGCTGGTACGGGTCGCGTATGTCGGCGTCAACCGGGCGGATCTGTTGCAGGTTGAAGGAAAATACCATGCGCCTGTGGGAGCATCGCCGTTGCCGGGGCTGGAGGTTTCGGGGTGGCTTGCGGGTAGCGGGCAGCAAGTCTGTGCGCTGCTGAGTGGTGGCGGGTATGCGGAATATGTGGCGGTGCCGGCAGCGCAGGTGCTGGCGTTGCCAGCGGGCGTTTCGTTGAAGGAAGCGGCGAGTTTGCCGGAGGCGCTGGCAACGAGTGTGATGGCGCTGGTAAATGAAGCGCAGTTACAGGTAGGTGAGCGGGTGCTTATTCATGGCGGCGCCTCAGGCGTTGGGGTTATGATGACGCAGGTGGCGAAGTATCTCGGCGCGGAGGTGTTCGCGACGGTCGGAAGTGAGGAAAAGATGGCCATGCTGCAGGCGCGCGGCATTACGCCTATCGACCATCGCGCGTCACCGTTTGCGGCGCAGGTGATGGCGGCGAACAAGGATGGGGTGGATATCATCATTGATACGCTCGGCGGGCCGATGGTGGAGACGCATCTTCGGCTACTGCGGCCCCGGGGGCGGCTGGTGACGCTGGCGATGCTGGAGGGGAGCGAGGTGCCAACATTCAAAATGACACGGCTTCTAATGAATCATCTGCGCTGGAGCGGGGCGACGTTGCGCAGCCGGAGTGCGGCGGAAAAGGCTGCTATCATAACGTTTGTCGCGGAAAAACTTTGGCCTGGGCTGGCGGATGTGTCGATTATGCCTGTCATCGACAGTGTTTTTGCGCTTTTGGAGGCCAAAAAAGCGCATGAACGCATGCAAGAACGCTTGCATATGGGTAAGATTCTATTAGAAGTGACGGCCAATTAAGCCGTCATACCGGACTTGTGCCGGGATCTCCCAGTTAACTAGGGGATCCCGAGACGAGCTCGGTAGGACAGTGAATCATGAAGGAGTCTACTATGGCAACGCCACTCATGCCCAAAGCTACCGCCGTCTGGCTGGTCGAGAACACCACGTTGAACTTCGAACAGATCGCTGATTTCTGTGGCATGCACCCGCTTGAGATCCAAGGCATCGCGGATGGGGAAGTGGCGACCGGCATCATGGGCCAGAACCCTATTGAAGCAGGTGAATTGTCGAGTGACGAAATCACCAAGGCGGAGAAGGACGAGGATTACCGCATGGTGATGTCGGCCCATGCGATTGCGCATATGAAAATGGCGAAGACGAAGAAGAAGGGCGCGCGTTACACGCCGGTTGCCCGCCGTCAGGATAAGCCGGAGGCGATCGCGTTCATTCTCAAGAACCACCCGTACATTCCGGATTCACAGATCATCAAACTGATCGGAACGACGAAGAAGACGATCGAATCCATTAAGGAACGCACGCACTGGAACATCAGCAACATTAAGCCAAAGGACCCTGTGCTCCTTGGCTTGTGCATGCAGACGCAGCTGGATGCGGTGGCGAGCAAGTTCCGCCCGGCGGGTATGCCGGTGCATGTTGCTTCGCAAGACGATTCCGATTCGAGCGCTGCTTAATTCCGCATGAGCGCTCCGCAAGAGCTCACGCGCATCCTTGACCGCCTCGCCACTGTGCGGGTGCTTTGCATCGGTGATGTGATGCTGGACCGGTTCATTTACGGGACTGTAGAGCGCATTTCCCCAGAAGCACCGATTCCAATTTTCACGGCTACGCGCGAAGAGCGAATGCTTGGGGGTGCGGGCAATGTGGTGCGCAATTTGTTGTCGCTCGGAGCTCAGGCTTCTTTTGCAGCGGTGGTGGGTGATGATACCGTTGCTACACAGTTGACGCAGTTGGTCGGCAAAGAAGAACAGCTGGT
>JBMOIY010000029.1:0-20026 GCA_049317085.1 Rickettsiales bacterium
TCGTGGCTGACGAGATGGATGAATTCCTTCTGTGCCGCACTGAGTTCACGCTCGCGGTCGAGGGCTTCGTTAAGACGAAAATTCTCCATGGAGACGCGGTGGCGTTCAATGGCATAGCGCACGGAACGGTAGAGGCTCATGTTGCTGTATTCACCCTTTATCAGGAAATCCTCTGCACCAGCTTTCAGGCATTTCAATGCTTTATCCATGTCGGCTTCGACCGTAATCATTACAATGCTGAGTTCAGGGCGCAGGCCAAGAATCATGGTGGTGAGATCCACCCCATGGATGTCGGGCAGGTTCATGTCCAGCAGCACGCAGTCGAACGGGATGTTGGTGGTGGCGATAGCATTTATTGCTTCGTCGCCGCAGTCGGCCTCGACGATGATGGTGTTCTTCGGGGCCACCTCGCTTAGCCGGGTACAGATCATTTTACGGTCGAATTCCTGATCATCCACCACCAGCAGATGCAGGGGCGTGTTGCTGGTTGGGAATGGGAGTGGCATGGGCATAATTACTACCTATGATTGAATAACATGATTGAGATTCAATCAATTCGCCACCTCTCTAGCAACAAAAAAATCTGCAAAAAAGCTTAGTTTCACAATGAATTGTCACAAATGTGTCATTTGAGTTCCGGTCCCGTTCGGCGTAGTATTCAGGATGAATTAGTGGGTTTCAATGAAGATCAAGCGGCACCAGATTTATATCTACGACCACCCGGAGAGCAAAATCCAGTTCATGGAGCAGACGCTCGCGGGCAAGGATTGGCGCGCGACGCTGGTGTATCCGGATAATAATCCAGAAGATAACGGGAATATCATAGCGGCAAAGCAAGCGTTCGAGAAACGCGGCTATCATGTGAAACAAAGCGTGAACGAGCATGGACATCAGTTGCTGGATCTCCATCATCTGGGCGACGGTACGAAGCCTTCGGAAGTCCTGAAGGAAATGGGGCTGGTCGAAGGGGCTGGTCGGCTGATCATGAATCCATCGATTCCCCTGCAGGCCAGTTTCGCGGCGGGGAAGACATTGTTTGGTAAGCTCGAGCATGCAGTCAAGGACCCGGCGCATTTGAACGGGCTCATCTACATGGCTGCGGAAGCGGCGATGCTGTGGCCGAGCAAAGAAAAAAAACTCAAGGATCTGGAAGCGGCCAGCAAGGGCATCAAAACGCGGCCGAACCACTGGCGTAAGGCGGCGTTCTGGCTGTTCCTTGCGCAATCGGCTACGTATCTTTTCGCGGCAAAGAATAACGATGCGACCTCATTTGACGATTTCCGCCATAAAATCGATAAGACGATGAAGACAACGGGGGACCTTGAGGATGTGCGTTATGATCATGCGAAGGATAAACCAGCGGATGGTATAGGCCACACCTTCCTGCGCCTCCTGCGTCGCTTCCCGATTGAGGCGGGTGCATTGTTCAACGATCTGGGTATGGCGCTTTATATTGTGGGTGCGGTGAAAGACCGCAATCATTATCGTAAGGAACTGGTAACAGGTGGTAAGCTTGACGATGTTGGCAAAAGCTATCTTGGCGTGGACAGCAAAGGAAATGTCGGCGACGGCAAACTGAACTACAAGTTAGTGGGGGCGAACGGTTACACGAATGACATGCGCGGCGCCATCACCTCTATCATCGCTTGGGCCTTGATGTTGGTAAAGCCCAAGAAAAAAGATGATGAAGCGCTAGAGTCTGATAGCAAAAATCCATTTGCCCGGAGTTGGAATTCGCTGCGCGAAAATCCACAGGTGGGCACGGGACTACTGACATTAGTTTCGAGTTCCCAGCGACTACTGGGTTCAGCCTCGCGTGCAGACAAATCGCAATTATTCGGTGAAAGAATTTACCTTCTTGGTGATGTCATGCTGCTGTTCACCAAAGGCGACCATTACGGGAAGAAGACTGGGAATGTGGACACGCTCGCTGATACCCTTGCAGAATATATCAATAAGATGCCATTGATCCTTGGGCCGGAGCATCAGGAAAAGATGGTCAAGAACATGGCCAACTATCTTCTCGAAAAAGGTTGTGCGGAGATTCGGCATAACCCTAAGACATCGTCGTTCACGGAAGCGGAGCTCAAGGAGCGTTCCGATTTATTGATCATTGAAGTGGGTCGCCGGGTGCGTAGCTCGTATGGTGAGCAGATGGAGCAGTTGGGTGATGTAACGGCCAAGCTGATCGGGCAATTCCCGACTGAGATGCACGCAGAGTTGATAGCACATTTGTCGCAGTCGCTGGCGCAGTTACCGTGGATCTATGCGACGCCGGAGGAATTGAAACCAGTACTGGAAAATGGGCTGAAGCATGTGCCGCCTGCTAAGGTAGCAGCGCCAGCGCCTACGCCTAAATCGGTGCGCCAGGCGATGCTGGAAATCGTTAACATCATGTCGGACGTGGATGCTGGTGGAAGTGTCGCGCTATTGTATGATACCGTGGCGCCGCTGTTGTCTGCTCCTTCGACGACACAACCTGGCACACAGGTGAGTCAAACAACTCGCGTGGCGCCACTCGTGCAGCATGCTGCTGGTAAGTTAATCCACGCTTAAATGTTCTCCCCAGCCTACCGCAGTGCAGCATCGTTTATGCTTGGCATTGCGTGCTTTATGGGTAATGTCCCCCACCTACACAACCATTCAGGGGACATTATGGCATTCTTAGGCGGTAAGGAAAAACGCAAGGTCATTATCTCGGGTATGCTCGGGAACGGTCTTGAATGGTACGATTATGCGCTCTATGGCCATATGTCGATCATCTTCTCCAAACTGTTCTTTGCGCCGGGTGATGATAGTCAGAACCTCATCTTCACCTTCCTGATTTTTGGCGTTGGGTTCATTTTCCGTCCGCTTGGCGCCATTCTGTTTGGTCGTCTTGGCGATAAATATGGTCGTAAAAAGGCCCTCACCGCATCGATGATCCTGATGGCGATACCGACAGGATTTATGGGCTTGTTGCCGACCTATGAAATGATCGGCATTGGTGCGCCGATCATGCTTGTGCTTATTCGTATCCTGCAGGGCCTATCGCTTGGCGGGGCGTATTCGGGTTCTATTTCTTACGTGGTGGAGCATGCGCCACCGGAGCAACGCTCTAGCGTGGGCAGCGTGATCAAACTCAGCCTCGTTATCGGGTTCCTGATGGGATCGCTGGTGTCGACACTGACGTCGAGCCTCATGTCGACCGAGGACTTCTATAGCTGGGGCTGGCGCGTGCCATTCTTCCTCGGCCTTGGTATTGGCTTTGTTGGCTTCTACATCAAGAACCACGGTGAAGAGAGCCCGGTCTATGAACAAGCCAAAAAAGACGGTGCGCTTTCAGCCAACCCGCTGCGCGATACCTTCACGAAATATCCGACCAAGATGGTGCGGGCGTTCATGATCTATATCTTCGTGACGGTACCTTTCTACATCGTTGCTACTTACATGATCGCTTATTCGAAGCAGCATCTCGGCCTTAAAGAAGAACAGGCGCTGCTCATCAACTCAATTGCGATGGCGAGCATGTTCATCACCATTTTTCCGGCGGCACGTCTGGCGGATAAGTATGGGCGCAAGGCCATCCTGCTCATTCCGATCGTGGCGATGACGCTGCTGGCGTACCCGTTGTTCCAGTACATCCAGGCGGGGATGATCACGGAAATGGTCACCGATCCGAAGACCGGCAAGGAAGTGATTCACTTTATCCAGGCCGCGAGCTTCAGCCATGTGCTGATCGCGAATATCGTCATGGCGATGATCCTTGGCTGGTATCTCGGGCCAATTCCGGCGGTGCTGGTGGAGATCTTCCCGACGAACATCCGCTACACGGGGATGTCACTGGCCTATAACCTCTGCGCGATTTGCGGCGGGTTCATTCCGGCGATTGCGGAGTCGCTCATCAAGAATACGGGTAGTAGTTTGTCCATTCAGTGGTTATTGATGGGGGCCGGTGCAGTATCGTTCGTTGCGGTTCTCACTTACAAGGATCGCTGGCGTGACCCGTTGCCCGAGAAGTAAGGTTCTTCTCTGGTACTACATGTTAAAGGGCGTCCTTCTGGGCGCCCTTTTTTGTTGGTGGGATGGTGTTTAGCCGCCATTAATTGGACAGGTTTTCTTGTGCTTTGCGCTGCGTGCATTTCCTAAGTCGCTGGCACTACTAATAAAATGATGAAGCTGTTTCGCGAGATATGAACTGAATTCCCGACCCAAAAAAAGGGTGGCCAAATGGCCACCCTTTTTTATGGTCGGAATGACAGGATTCGAACCTGCGACCCCTAGTCCCCCAGACTAGTGCGCTACCGGGCTGCGCTACACTCCGTAACCATAATGCATGTGCTTAGGCAGCGTTCTTGAGTTTGTCGTTCAATTCGTCGCGTGCCGCTAAAAGTTCGGCGCGCATGGCAAGGAGTTCTTCACGTGAGAAGCTTGGCTTCGCGGGGACAAGAGCGACAACTTCGGCGACGGTTGGTTCGTTCAATGCTTCGGCCAGTTCAGCAAGCACATCGAGTTCTTCGATGGCGCGATTGTCGTTCACGTTGGCTGGCGGCAGGGTAGCGATCCACTCGGTCGCGCTCACGTTGCGGTCGGCGCTGCGGGCGTGGATGAATTCATCTACCGCTTTTTTCGCACCTTTGATGGTGTAGCCCTGATTGTAGAGCAAATGCTTGATCTGCTGCAGGATGTCGAGGTCCTGCGGGCGGTAGAACCGTCGGCCACCGTTGCGCTTCAGCGGTTTGATCTGGTTGAATTTGGTTTCCCAGAAACGCAGGACATGCTGCGGTACATCGAGTAGCTCGGAGGCTTCGCTGATAGTGCGAAGCGCGTTGGGTGATTTTTCTTTCTTGTGATCGCTTTCGTCGTACGAGAAGAGCGATGCGTCGGTGCTTGCCATGTTTAGGACCCCGTGTTCGGTGGTAATTTTAGTTTCTTGGTGTCACCACTGATACGTTACACGGATGCGAAACGCGAACAAAAAACTATGCCTTATTCACAGCCTGTTTAAGAATGTTGCTGGCGTTGAATGAAAGCACCGTGCGCGGCGTAATCGGAACTTCGACACCCGTCTTCGGGTTGCGACCGATACGTTCTTTTTTGCGGCGGAGTTTGAAGGTTCCGAACGACGAAAGTTTTACCGAACGACCTTCGGCGAGTGCCGTCGAAACTTCTTCGAGTACGGCATCGACGAGTTGGGTGGATTCCGAAAGTGACAGACCGATCTCGCGGTACACAGCGTTGCTCAGGTCGGCGCGGGTGAGTGTTTTCTGGGTCATGGAACCATCCTCTTACAAAGGGTTAGCTACCAAGAGAGTACACAACATCCCCATGTCAGTCCAGCGCCAAGTGCAGGCATGGCGATAATATTGCCTTTTTTAAGTCGCCCGTCGCGGTTCGCCTCGTCGAGTGCGAGGGGGATGGAGGCGGCAGAAGTGTTGGCGTGCTGGGGCACGGTAACTACGCATTTTTCCTCAGAAACTCTCAATGTGCGGGCGATCATGCGGATCATCCTGGCGTTGGCCTGGTGGGGGATGACCCAGTCCACATCGGCTATTTTCAGGTTAGCCTTTTCGAGGGTGGATAAGGTGATGGCGGACATTTTTTCCACCCCATGGCGGAAGACTTCCTGCCCTTCCATGAATAAATGACCGGCAGTTTGGGTAGAAGCGGTGCCACCATTGGTGCCAAGCAGTGGGCCTAAATCCCCTTGCGCTTCGAGACTGATGGCTTTCACGCCGCGCGATGCATCGTCACTCGCTTCGACGATGACGGCGCCTGCCCCATCACCGAATAAAATGCAGGTGCCGCGATCGCTCCAGTCGATGATACGGCTCATATTTTCGGCGCCGATGACGAGAATTCGTTTTGCTATGCCAGTCTGCACCCAACCATGCGCGACGCTCATTGCATACACAAAGCCAGTGCATGCGGCGGCAACATCCATCGCAGGTCCACGCATGATATTTAATGCGGCCTGCACTTTTGCGGCGACGGAAGGCATGGTAGAATCGGGCGTTGAGGTCGCAACGATGATTCCGTCGATGCTGTTCGCTTCATACCCAGCAGATGCCAGCGCGCGGCGCGCGGCGTTGGTAGCGAGGTGCGAGGTGAATTCACCTTCGGCTGCGATATGGCGTTTGACGATGCCGGTACGTTCGCGGATCCATGCATCATTGGTGTCGACCATGGTCGAGAGGTCGTCGTTGGTAAGGATTTTCTCAGGCAAATAGCTGCCCGTGGCGGTGATAACGCTGCTTATCATACTAGATGTCCGCGATGTCGGCGGTCAGTGGAACAACGACGGAAGAGTTGTCCGCCTTCACGCGCGAGAGTTCGGCGAGGATTTTTTCATTCACGTGGTTGTCGACCATGGAGATGGCGACCTTAATGGCGTTGGCAAAACTCTTGCCATCCGCACCGCCATGGCTTTTTACCACGATACCGTTCAGGCCAAGCAAAATCGCGCCGTTCAGTTTGCGGGGGTCGAACTTTTTCAGGGCAAGACGCAATGCAGGGCGCGCCAGCAAGTAGCCGAATTTCGCCATGGTCGAACGTTCGAAGGCGGATTTCAATGCGCCATAAATCAGGCGGCTTGCCCCTTCTGCAGTTTTGAGGGCGATGTTGCCGGTGAAGCCATCCGTTACCACAACATCCGTCGTGCCTTCGAGGATATCGTTGCCTTCGACGAAACCATGATACTCGATGGGGTATTTGCCCGAACGTAGCATTTGGTGGGCTTCTTTCACTTCATCGTGACCCTTCATTTCTTCGGAGCCGACATTCAACAGGCCAATACGCGGTGCAGCCATACCGAGCACGGCGCGGGCATAGGCATCGCCCATGACGGCGAATTGCACCAGATATTCCGCGGTGCATTCGAGGTTTGCGCCCATATCGAGTAGCACGACGGGGCGGTGGCGTGAAGGTACCGTCGCGGTGATGGCGGGGCGGTGTATGCCGGGGAGTGTGCGTAACACGATTTTGGCCATCGCCATCAATGCGCCCGTGTTTCCCGCAGAGACCATAGCGCAGGCTTTGCCTTCGGCCACGGCATTGATGGCGGCGCGCATGCTGGATTCACGGCCCTGCCGCAAGGCAACGGATGGCTTTTCGTCCATCGCAATCACGGTTTCGGCATGAACGACACGGGAAGCTTTGGCCAGCGGCCGGTGGCGCTCGATGAGCGGTGCGATGACCGGTTCGCGGCCGAAGAAGATGAAGCGTGCAGACGGGAATTCCTTGAGTACGCGGCGCGCACCCTGAATGATGGCCTCGGGCGCTTTGTCGCCACCCATGGCATCGATCGCGATCGGTAGGGAGAACGGCATCGCGTACTCCAATCGTCAGGGATTAGCGCTTAACCTTGGCGGTCGTAACCTTGCGGCCTTTGTACATGCCATCGGCCGACACGTGGTGCGAACGCTTGAGCTCGCCGGTCGTTTTGTCTTCCGCAATCGCCTCGTTGGTCTTCAGCGCGAGGTGCGACTGGCGCATGCCACGGCGCGATGGGGAAGTTTTGCGTTTTGGAACAGCCATGTTCAGTATCCTTGAGTTAAACGGTTTTCGCTTGCCCGGCATGGCGCACGGGGTCGCAATGGAGGCGCACTATAGCGAGGAATTACGAGAGGTAAAGCGGAATTTCAAGGACTAACTAGCCCGTGAGGCCTGTAATGCCGGGCGCAGGTTCTGGGTGATAAAATCCGTCCAGGCTCGGGTGGGTTTGGGCGGCGCGCATTCCAGAGGGCGGGAGCCTTTGAATAGAGCTGGGAAAATCTGCTCCCCATTGTAATGCCTTGATATTTTTGTCAATGTCTCGGCGTTCAGGTTTCCGTCGTTCAGAGGGATATAGTGGAAGCGAATACCTTCCTTGCTGGCGCGTTTGATGATCCGCTCAACACCTTCCTTGGGTGAAGTCGGAAGGATACCCTTCTCGATAGCACTTCCGTTCGCTTCCATCACCCATACATCGCGGATGCCGTTGCTGCCAAGGGAGGGCAGCGCGGTCGCGACGGCAGTAGCTTCGGCATTGGGTAGCGAGGCGTCATACTGTCCACTGCATTCGGTGGCGTGGTGGAAGGTACCATCGTCCAGTTGCAATACGACACTGCGGATGGCGGGCAAATGCTTGGCGATGGTCTTGACCCAGATATTGCGGGCGTCGCGGTCATTGGTGATACGGTCAGCGCCGATATGCTTGATGGTGTCGCGCATGAAGCGGTTGATGGCGGAGATGTCGGCTATCTTGCCGTTGCCGGCGGCATCCAGCTCTGGGATGCTGGTGCGCCCGATGAACTGGTTGGCTGCGGCGAAAGCCACGGCGTCATACTGACGTAGGCCAAGTATGTTGTACAGTTTTTGTTCGAGCTTCACACTTGCATCGGTCGCAGCATGCAGCACGCGGCGATACAACTCCCAGCCAGATTTAATGGTATTGCCATTGCGCGCACTTTCGACAAGGGCCTGTTGGGCAACTTTAGTAGCGGCGAATTCGTGCAGCCCTTCCTTATTCTTCATTTCTTTGCAGAGCTGCTGGTATGCTTTGCGCTGCATATCGGCAATATCTTGGTCTTTTTCTTCGAGTGGTATTGCGCGGTGGGAGTTGAGGTGGCTGATGGTGGTCTGCCACATACGGTAGGGTGCGTTCGGCAGTTCTGCCTGTCCTTCCGGTCGCGTCACTTTGTCGCGTACTTCGGCCAACGTGTTCCCACGATATATTTCCATTTTGCTATTGCTGTTCTTGTCGAGCGCATCGTGCATCGTGGAGCTTAGAATAGGCATGGCATATATCCGGCCATTTTCACTCATGTTCTTCGCCAGCATATCGGTACATTTGCCGCATGGGCAGGAAACCGGAACGTTGGCCTGGTCGACGCCACCCATCATGTAAACAGTTTCGAAGACCGGTGCTTTGGGGCGGCTGAATTTATCCCAGCCACGTTTTTTTACCTGTGAATAGGCCGCGAGATCTGATGCTGCGCTGACCATATTCTGCTCAGCGCATTCCTTGAAATAGGGGGAAGTCACCTGCTCGGTTGCAGTGTTTGCGCCGAGATAAATCTGACCACTGCTATCGACACCAAGCACTGCTCCACGGTAGCCATGTTCATCCCCGATGGAGTGTTTGCGGTATTCGTCTAGGATGAGGGCAAAGACGCGCAGTTTTTGGGCCTCGTTTAGGCCCTGGCGCCAGTCCGCGTAATCAACCGTTTTTCCCTTCGAAAATCTTTCATCGTTGATATATTTTACATCTACTCGGTTACGCCGGACACGGAATTCGTACTTATGCCCTTGGTTAAGCGAATCCGCTACCAGCAATAGGTCATGCTGGTTTGCGCCCTTGTTATACATTTTCTTGATCATTGCCATAGGCTACAATTTAGCATGGTCAGGATTGCGGGTCATCGGTACAAAATAAACTTCATGGAACTGTCACATAAGGCGCCGGAATGGTCGGAATTTGTTATAGTAACGCCTTCATCTCAACGAGAATTGCATGGGCTTCTCGTGGGCTAATTCCATCCACATCAATACTTGCTATACGTTTAGCAATGACTTCATATTCTACTGTTTTTATATGATTTTCTTCAATTTTAATAGGCGTGAATAACGGCAATTCTACATGCCTATCTTTCTCGGTCAGGCTATGGCCGGATTCAAGCGTCAAGAGTAGTTCACGGGCGCGGGTGAGTACAGGCTTAGGCAGGCCTGCGAGTGCAGCGACGTGGATGCCGTAGGACTTATCTGCAAATCCTTCGCGGATCGTGTGTAGAAAGATGAGCTTGCCCTGATGTTCTTTGGCGGTAGCATGGTAGTTTTTCAAATGAGGTAGCGTATTTGCGAGTGCCGTAAGTTCATGGTAATGCGTCGCGAACAGGGCGCGGCATTTAGTAACATTATGCAAATATTCTGCAACCGCCCAAGCGATGCTGACACCGTCATAGGTGGCCGTACCACGGCCTATTTCATCCAGCACCACTAAGGATTGCGCGGTGGCCTGATGGAGGATGCTGGCGGTTTCCACCATTTCCACCATGAAGGTGGATTGGCCGCGGGCAAGGTCATCGGCCGCGCCGACGCGGCAGAAGAGTTTGTCGACTAGGCCGATGCTTGCGAATTTCGCCGGCACGAAACTACCAATTTGCGCCAGAATCGTCAGCACCGCCTGTTGGCGCAGGAAGGTAGACTTACCACCCATGTTGGGACCTGTGATAAGGTGGAGGGTGCCCGCATCTGCCCCCTCGCCCATAATACAATCATTGGGAATGAATTCCTGATGCGTACGTCGCAGGGCGGCCTCGACGACAGGATGGCGACCTTCAGTGACACGAAACTCGCGGCCTTCGGCGATGGTCGGGCGCACCCAGTTACCCGCAGTCGCGAGTTCGGACAGCGCGGCTATGCAATCGATCAATGCGAGTGCGCGGGCGGCGGCGGCGATTTCCTTACCACGTTCCAAAACGGAAAAACGCAATTCCTCGAAGAGCTGGAGTTCGTGCTTTAGTGCTCTGTCCGCAGCCTGTTCGATGCGCAATGCCGTGTCGTTCAGCATGGTGGTGGTGTAGCGCAGCGCGCCTGCCAGTCCCTGACGGTGGATGAAATCGTGCGGGACTTTCTTCTCGTGGATGGGGGTGATCTCGATGAAATAGCCAAGCACATTGTTGTGTTTGATTTTCAGCGACGGGATGCCCGTGTCATTTTTTAAAGTCGCTTCCATTGCGGCGATGACACGTTTGGATTCATCACGCAGGCGGCGGCATTCATCAAGTTCGGTACGAAAGCAATCGGCGATGAAGTTGCCATCGCGGGCGAACAAGCCCACTTCGGCCTTCAAAGCACTGCAGAGAGTTTCTGCGAGTTGGTTATGGTCTGCGAGTGCTTCTCGCGCCTGCATCAGAAGGGCAGGCAATTCCATCGTGCGTAATTGTTCGTGCAGGGCTTTCGTTTGGGTGAGGCTGTTTGCCAGCAGCCGCAAATCACGCGGGCCGCCACGCCCAAGCGACAGGCGACCAATGGCGCGCTCCATATCAGCGATAGCTTTGAGGGTCGTGCGCAGGTTCTCGCGAAACGGGTTATTCTTCACCAACCATTCAATTGCATCCTGTCTCGCGCAGATACTGGTGCGAGCGCGTAACGGGGCGGCGAGCCATTGGGCCAGTGCTCGGCTGCCTGCGGCGGTGACGGTTCCATCGATACAGTAAAGCACGCTGCCACGTCGTGTCCCCGTTAAAGTGCAGGTGAGTTCAAGGTTACGGCGGGTAGCACCGTCCATCTGCAAATAATCCCCCGCCTGCTCGCGCTTTGGGGCATCCAGTCGTGCGCTGGCGTCGAGCTGGGTGAGTTGCAGGTAATCGATTAGGGCACCGCAAGCGGCGAATTCTTCGGGGGCGAATTCGCCGAAGCTATCGCTGCTCTGAATATTAAAATGGCTGGTGACGCGTCGCTGCCCGGCGGCGGGGGTGAATTGCACATCAGGACGGATGGAGCAACTATCTTTCCATTCGAGGAACCATGGCTCCGGCAAAAGCTTTTCGTAGGTAGATTGGATAAGAAGCAGTTCTTTCGGCTGGATGCGGGAGAGCAAAGCGGGAAGCTGACTAAGATTCGCTGAAGCAGTGGTGAATTCGCCGGTGGTGAGTTCCAGCCATGCGAGGGCACCGCCCTTCTCTGTCAACGCTAATGCGCCTAAATAGGCGGCTTGCTGGGGGCTCAGCAATGTCTCCTCGGTGATGGTACCGGGTGTCACGATGCGCACGACATCGCGGCGTACGACTTCTTTGTAGCCGCGTTTTTTGGCTTCTTCCGGGGTTTCTAATTGTTCGCAGATGGCGATTTTTAACCCACTTGCGATAAGTTTGGGGAGATAGGCCTCGGCAGCATGAACGGGGACGCCGCACATGGGGATTTCGGCCCCCGCATGTTTGCCGCGTTTGGTGAGCGCGATATCGAGAATGCTGCTGGCGGTAACGGCGTCATCGAAGAAGAGTTCGTAGAAGTCACCCATGCGGTAAAAGAGGATGCAGTCGGGGTGACGGGACTTCACCTCGAAAAACTGGCGCATCGAGGGGGTGACAGCCGAAGCTGGAATTGACGCAGCGCACACTGAATTTGCGCTTTCGTTTTGCGAATCCCTCACTATGCTAACGGCCTCGGAAGCGGAAGACATCCCGTATTTCCCTCAGATTTTTCAACCGCTAGAATTAATGCAAGGACGCAGCAATGGCCAGTGAAAACATGAAGATCACAGACGAAGAAGCCCTCCTCTACCACTCATCGGGCCAGCCGGGTAAGATCTCCATCACCCCCACCAAGCCGCTGATTACGCAGCGTGACCTGGCGCTGGGTTATTCGCCGGGCGTCGCGGTGCCCTGCATCAAGATTCATGAAAATAAAGACGCGGCGTATGATTACACCAGCAAGGGCAACCTCGTCGCGGTGGTATCTAATGGAACCGCAGTATTAGGATTGGGTAACCTTGGCGCGCTGGCCTCGAAGCCGGTGATGGAAGGCAAGTCTATCCTGTTCAAGCGGTTTGCGGATATTGACTCGATCGATATCGAAGTCGATTCGAACGATGTCGACAAGATCGTAGAGACGGTTCGGGCGATTTCGGTGAGCTTTGGTGGTATCAATCTCGAGGATATCGGCGCGCCGGATTGTTTCATCATTGAAGAGCGACTCAAGGCCATCTGCGATATTCCGGTATTCCATGACGATCAGCATGGCACGGCAATTGTAACGGCAGCGGGCATCATCAACGCGGCACATATCACGGGACGGCAGATGAGCGAGCTGAAAGTCGTTGCGAACGGCGCGGGCTCGGCTGGCATTGCTTGCATCGAGCTGTTAAAGCATATGGGCGTGAAACACGAGAACGTGCTGTTGTGCGACCGTTCTGGTGTCATTTATGAAGGCCGCACGGATTCATCAATGAACCAGTGGAAAAGTGCCCATGCGGTGCCGACCAAGTGCCGTACCCTTGCGGAAGCCATGGTCGGGGCGGATGTTTTCCTTGGTCTATCTTCAGCGGGTGCCATTACTAAAGAGCATGTTAAATCGATGGCAAAAAACCCGATCATCTTTGCGATGGCGAACCCGGTGCCGGAAATTATGCCGGAAGATGTGCTGGAAGTGCGCAGCGATGCGATCATCGCGACGGGGCGTTCAGATTACCATAACCAAGTGAACAATGTGATGGGCTTCCCATATATCTTCCGTGGTGCACTGGATGTACGTGCGAAAGAGATCAATGTGGAAATGAAGGTTGCCTGTGCGGAGGCACTCGCAGCGCTAGCGCGCGAGGATGTACCCGATGAAGTGCTCGCGGTATATGCTGGACGGGGTGAGCTGAAATATGGCCGGGATTACATCATCCCGACGCCGTTCGATCCACGCCTTATCACTACCATTCCGATGGCGGTGGCCCAGGCCGCGATGGAATCCGGCGTGGCGCGTCGCCCGATCAAAGATTTTGCGGCTTATAAGCGTGAGCTTTCGGCGCGGCTTGATCCGGCAGCGAACAGCATGGCGAATATCTTTGATGCCGTACGCGGGAATCCGCAACGTGTTATCTTTGCGGAAGGTGAAGAAGAGAAAGTCATACGCGCGGCGGTGCACTGGCGGGATAATGGTTATGGTCATCCGATCCTTGTTGGTCGCCCGGAGCGGATTCGCCAGACGATCAGCCGCCTTGGTATTAAGCATGCGGACGATCTTGAAATCGTCAACGCGGCGGTCACCAGTCATCTGGGTGAATATGTCGATTACCTGTTCACCAAGCTGCAGCGTAAAGGCTTCCTGCTGCGCGATGTGGAGCGTATGGTAAAGAATGACCGGAACATTTTCGCCAGTTGTATGATCGCGTGCGGCCATGGGGATGTGGTCATCACTGGCCTCACCCGTAACTACTACCGTGCGCTCGAGAATATCTGCCGCGTGGTGGATACGAAGCCTGGGCAATTCCTGTTCGGTATGTCGATGCTTGTCACCAAGAACCGTACCGTATTCATTTCCGATACGGCAGTACAGGAATTGCCGAATGAGCATGAACTGGCGGATATTGCAGTGCGCACCGCCCGCATTGTACAGCAAATGGGGCATGAGCCGCGGGTAGCCCTACTCTCCTATTCCAATTTTGGAAATCCGATGAAGGAGAAGTCCAAGCGTATCCGCGATGCGGTGGAGATCCTTAACAAGCGTACCGATATTGATTTCGAGTATGATGGTGAAATGTCGGCCGATGTGGCACTCAATGCGGAATTAATGGCACTCTATCCGTTCTGCCGCCTTTCGGGCCCGGCCAACGTACTGGTGATGCCAGCGCTGCATTCGGCCCATATTTCGGCGAACATGCTGGAGGAGCTGGATGTGGGCACGGTAGTCGGGCCGGTACTGGTCGGCCTCGAGAAGCCAATCCAGATCGTGAACATGAACGCGACGGTATCGGATATCATCAACCTTGCTGCTATTGGCTGCATCGATGCGATTGCGCAGAAAGCTCAGGCGGAAGCGGCGTCACCGAAGGCAGCGGCCAAGGCGAAAGCGCCAGCAAAGCGTGCGGCGGCGAGCAGTAATGTCAGTAAGGTCGTGAAGGCGAAGTAGGGCTATTCACGCCCGCTGCGATCACCACGTCCTTCGGCCATGTTGGCGCGGTGGGCGGTGCCGGTGGCCTTCTCGTTGTGGTTAGTGTAGTCGCGCAAATCTTTCAGTGCTTCCTTCAGGCCGGTGAAGTCTTTTTTCTCGATGGCATTCTTCAGGATTTCGTTCACTTTAGGCATTTTTTCTTTTTCTTTTTCCGAGAGATTGCAGGCATTCGGGTCTTTCGCATTGGAGCCACATTCTTTGAGCTCTTTTTGAATAATCACCTGCGCTGCCTTAAGAGTTTTCAGATCTTGGGCACTGATGATCGACGGATCGATTTTAGCAGCAGCCTTCAGGGTTTCCTGATTTTTTCTGTATTCGTTGGTTTCGGTGACGATAATGGTCATGGCGCTGCTCCTTGAAGGTGATGCTACCCCATTGTTCTAGCATAAAAATGCTGAACAGAATGTTAACATTCTATGACAATGAGAAAAATTTGGTATTTTTAGAGACTTATCCTAGCTTTTCCTCGTACCAGGTCTCGCCGATGACGATCTTGTCGCGGCCGTTCTTCTCGCGCCATTCGTTGCTGTCGCGCAGGGAATAGATGCAGCCGCAATATTGCTGGGCGTAGAACTCCTCGCGTTTGGCGATGTCGTACATGCGCGCACCGCCGCCCTTCACCCGCCAATTATAATCCCAGTAGGTGATGCCGTCATAGGGTTCGGCCGCCCTCACCCCGCATTCGTTGATCTGGTCGAGATTCTTCCAACGGCTGATGCCAAGCGAACTGGTGATGACCGGGAAGCCATGCTCATGCGCGTAGAGTGCGGTGCGCATGAAGCGCATGTCGAAGCACATGGTGCAGCGGCGCCCACGCTCGGGGTCCTGCTCCATGCCACGCGCGCGGGCAAACCAGTCCTGAACATCATAGTCTGCATCGATGAAGGGAATGTTCATTTTCTCGGCGAAGCGGATATTCTCGTCCTTACGGATATTATACTCGCGCAGAGGGTGGATGTTAGGGTTGTAGAAAAAGATGGTGAGGTCGATACCATTAGCCACCATTTGCTCCATCAGTTCCCCCGCGCAAGGCGCGCAGCAGGAATGCATGAGCACGCGGGGCGTGCCACCGGATGTTTGACCGGGAACCGTCAAATCTACATATTTAATGACTTCGGATGCATGTTCAGCTTGTTGCATGGGGCTTCAATAGCCCAATTGGCTGAGATTTCAAGCCGGATTAGGCGAGCTGGTTGATGTCGCGCTGGGGAATCGGCGCTATAGCGGTCTGTATGGGTGGGTCGCCCGCCACGGGCTGGCCATTACTGCTCACGCCTTGCGAACTGAGATTAATGTTGTTAGTGGCTACTTGTTGCAGGGCGTTCTTCATTTGGTCGTTGCCAGCTACCAGTGTTGGCTGTTGATTCATAACATCTACCTGATTATAGCCATATTCAGTACGGTAGCGGTTCTCGATATCTTGCCATAGCTTAGCATCGGCCGCGACTTTGGCGGCCAAGGCAGGGTCGTTCTTTTCATAGGTCGCTTGATAGTCGGAATATACATCCGCGTTATATGCTGTAAATTGGCTGTAATTGTAGGTGTTAGCCGAAGTCGTCTCGCGACTTTTTATAATGTTGCGATAGCTCTCGCGTACATTTTTTTTTACGTCATCCATGAAGGCTTTGGCGTTATTGGGATCGTATTTCTTGCCAGCGCGGATTTCTTCATCAATGGCTTCCGCTGTTTCGCGAATGGCTTTCTGGGCATTGGGGTTCGAGGGAGAGATGCCCTGCTTGCGTGCCGCTTCCATCAGTTTTTCGGTACGCTGCTCGAGGGTAAGGTCTGGCGCAGTCAATTCTGCAGCGAGTGCTCTGTCGCGGGCGATGATACTCATGGTACCTTCAATTGCCGTCTTGGTCTCGGCGGCGACCATAACCTGTGCCATGGCGATAATGCGTTGCTGTGCGGGTGGAAGTTGCGTGATGTCGTCGTGAGGGTTAGTAGCAGCAAGCGCCTTGTAGGCATCGTCGCGCTCAGTGCGCGTCAGTTTACCCCATTCAGTAGTCAATTTGGTAACATCAAGGCGGCCTTCACTACCGAATTCACCCTGCAATAAGTTCTGTGAATGCTTCGGCAAGCGGGGTAGCATGTCGCGGTTGATGAACTTGTCATTCTTCTCGGCGATCTGATGGACGCCGGCGGCCACCTGTTCTTTGAATTGTTCAGGCGTCAATTCACCGTTTTTGAGGGCGGCAAGCAGTTCACTTGCCTCAGGTCCGTTGACGAGACCGCTGGAACGCATGATGCGCAGGTCTTCGGCGAATTCTTTATATTTCTCTTTATCAGGGCCATGCAGCAACTGGGCAAGATCATTGTGATTGTTGCTTTGTTCGTTTTTGGCGCGTGTTACTTCTCCTGGCGGTGCATTTTTCAACTCTTGATTCAGGGCACGGAATTCTTCTGAATATTGGGATGCGCTTGCCAGACTCTGGCGGATGAAGTTTTGCCCCTCACGGCTGTAGTTGTTGTAATCGTAATACGAATCGTAGGCAGGCGTTTTGTAATAGTCGTCATTATTCATGCTTGCGATTTCCGAAATGGCGTCGGAGCTATCGCCCGCTGATGATGCCATCGCAATCTTTAAGGTCGTTATATTTGTTGAAGCAGCATTACTGCGTATGTTGGCAGCCATCGCCATGAGCGCGTCTCGTTCAGGACCCAAAGGTAGCGCACTTGCTATTTTTTCGATTTGCTGCGCCCGATCTCCCAATTGCCGCTGGAGTTCCGCTTTCTCTAAATATTCACCGATCTCTTTTGCTGCTTGCTCATCTTTAGGCAGCGGGCCGCCCGCACGTGGCGAGTCAGTCTGGCCGTTCATGATATTCGTCGTCGCTATCATCGCTTTTCCATGGTGACGTATTCGGGTTGCAGTGTGTGCAAGGATTTTTATTTGGTCTCGAATTCCATCAACTTTTATCCATTATACAAATAAAAACATTAATAATTGGTTAATAAAGCCCATGCATATGCGTTGCCATGAGCTGAATTTTCGGCAGGGATTGGACACTAATTCCAAGTGAATCTGCCATGGAGTGGTAT
The DNA here is from genome assembly GCA_049317085.1 of Rickettsiales bacterium. Classification (GTDB taxonomy): domain Bacteria; phylum Pseudomonadota; class Alphaproteobacteria; order Rickettsiales; family UBA3002; genus QFOX01. Next base: position 17,662 of record JBMOIY010000029.1, read on the forward strand.
TGGAGGCTGATCGGCAGGGTGATGGCGGCGGCTTGTTGCATGGCGCGGGCCATCATCCGCTGAGGTTCGTTGACCGCAGTTTTTACAGTAGGCGTTGCTGGTTTTGTTTCCGCTTTCACCGGTTCTTTTTCTGCAAAAAGGTTCAGGCGGCTAAGCGCGGTTTTCGCTGCCTGATACTTTTCTTTAATACTTTGGCTGACTTTTTCGGCGGCATCCCTGGTCGCAGTCATAGCGTCGGTCGCGAGCTCGACGGTTTTGCCCGCAGCTTTTTTTACCATGTTCTTAGCGGGGGTGATTAGGTTGGTGTCGGCCTGTGTAGCTTTTTCTTCTATGAAGGCGACCGTCGCATCCTTGGCGCGGGTGAAGGTTTCGCCGGCGGCGATGGCCGCCTTCTTGGTGTAGTCCACTGCTGCCACGCTGTATTCTGTGATAATGTTGGCTGCCTTGCTCGCTTGTTTGGTGGCGAAGCGGCTGGTGCTTTCCCATGCGTTGCCTGCTATTTCTGCCAGTTGCACCCCTGTATTGCGAACGGCGGCGATGCTTTCGCGATGCCACTGCGGTAGGTGGAAAGAAGGACCTATGGAGACCGCCACGCTAGGCGCAGCGACCTTGGTGGCTTTATGGATCACGTGACTGACGGTAGCGGTGACGCTTTTTGTGATGCCGGTCGCAGTAGATTTGCTGGCGATATGGCTGATAGCTTCGCCGTGTGCTTCCACCAGTGCGGCCTTCTCATTGTCGGCACCGAGCAGAATGTGGCTGAGGCTGTTGCTCATCGCGGTCAGGCGGGTGGGTGAGAGTTTCGTCTTCCCGGTGCGGGCATCCTTTGCGTTACTTATCTCGTCGCGGTTGGCAGCGACAGTTCCGCGCATGGTATCGGCGCAGGCTTTGGCGTGGAGGGCATCCGTCGCGGCTTCGCCAGCGGATTCATCCATCAGTTTATTGGCCTCCCGCTGGATTTCTTCGGCCTTCGCAGCAAGGACGCGGAGTTTTTCTTCAACGATCTGCAATTGAATTTCTGCATCGACCTGCTCACCGATATTCTCCGCCGCCGCCGTTGATTCGGCATGCTCATGTGCAGAATGCTCCAATGTGTGGAGGGCAGTCATCGTGGTTCACCTGTCGTTTTTTATAGTTTTATACGATGACTATAACAGGGAATTGTTACGGTTTGATGACAGTGCTGTAGATTATCGCTGGATATCGGATGATGGGTAGGCCCGCTTCAGCCCATCCAACAAGGCGCATTGGGTGGTGGAAAGTTGCTGTTTTCCGTTAGCGTCGATGCAGCTGATGGCCGCCTTGATGGCCTTCACAATTCGGCTATGGGCAGCGGTAAAATGCTGCAGGTCGCGGTAGCCATGTTGCTTGTCGAGTGGGATGACGGTTCCTTCGTCGGTGTCGATGAAGCTGGCTTTTTGTTCGTAATTGATGCTGCCACTAGGACGGGTGGTGATGGTGGTAACGTACGGATTGGTTTGGTCGCTCACATTCTCGATGATGCAGATACGGTCTTTGCTGAATTCAATGCGCATGGAGCCGATGCTAACAGCAATGCTATCGGATGTGCTGGTTACCGGTGTTTCTCTTGCTATGCTGTGAATCTTTGATTGGGTCATCGGTTTCTCCTCGGTTTAGCCATTCGAGAGGAACTATAGGCATTTTAGAAAATCCGTGTGTGAAGCTTTGGTGACAATTTTCTCATAATCAAAAAAGCCACCGTCTTGCGACGGTGGCTTTTTCGGTTGCTAACCCTTTTCAGGCTATTTTCTTATTCTTCGTACCCGTTGGTGGATACTGTGAGGAGCGTTTAAGCGCAGATGAGTGCGAAGTAGAATATGTAAGGTATGAGGGTTGGAAATGATCAGGATAATTCCTGATGATTAATCCGACCTGATCCTTAGAAAGGAGGTAATCCAGCCGCACCTTCCGATACGGCTACCTTGTTACGACTTCACCCCAGTCATCATCCCTGCCGTGGGCGGCTGCCAGATTGGCTCACCGACTTAAGGCAGAAACAACTCCCATGGTGTGACGGGCGGTGTGTACAAGACCCGGGAACGTATTCACCGTAGCATGCTGATCTACGATTACTAGCGATTCCAACTTCATGCCCTCGAGTTGCAGAGGACAATCCGAACTGAGATGGTTTTTGGGGATTAGCTGAACCTCGCGGTATCGCTGCCCATTGTCACCACCATTGTAGCACGTGTGTAGCCCAGGCCGTAAGGGCCATGATGACTTGACGTCGTCCCCACCTTCCTCCAGCTTATCACCGGCAGTTTCCTTAGAGTTCTCAACTAAATGTTAGCAACTAAGGACGAGGGTTGCGCTCGTTGCGGGACTTAACCCAACATCTCACGAC
>JBMOIY010000030.1:0-19448 GCA_049317085.1 Rickettsiales bacterium
TGGTCGCTCATGAAGAGGATGAGGGTGTTTTCCAAAATGCCTTCCTGCTTCAGGTTGCTGCTCAGCATGCCCGCCATCACGATGAGTTCACCCAACAGTTTAACCACTGGTAGCGGATAGTCATAGCGCGCGAGGATGGTGTTACTCACCTCGCCCATACGCACGATGCGGCCGCGCACATGGCCCGCCTCCAGCATGAAGGGGGTGAGTCGGTTCTCGATCGGGGCTTCGAATGTCATGGCGCGGGAGATAGCGGAGTGGGGGCGCTAGGGGAAGTAGTTTTATCACTGCGTGTGCAGCTACATAATCGTCGCTGCATACAGTATCGTCACCACCAGCAAGGTGCCGACCGCCAGTTGCGGTCCGTGGCTCTCACCGCGGCTTACCTGGCCAATGAATTTCCTGAAGCGTCCCGTGTTGTTCGCCATGATTGCCTACCCTGAAAAGAGTTAATAAAACCCTTAATTTTTTTTGCTTTTATATTTGTCGAAATACGAATTATTGGCCCAAGCCGTACCACAAAAATTACCCGTGGTCAAAAAGTTGTATATCGAATTTAACACATTAATTCGCAGTAATTATTATAACCGTCCATGCAGCCGCTAGTTTCTGCGGCTGTTGGCGATAGGGGTCATGCCCCTCACGCGCGAGTTGCCGGGCGTGGAGTTGCGCAAGCGCTGTGAGTGCACGCAGGGGCTTGGGGAGTGACGGATTTTTTGTCAGCAGTGCTAGTGCTTCATCGAGGATGGTTTTACAGAACCGATTCAGCGTCTCACTAGGCTCGAGTGTAACGAGGTCGATATTATTCATCCGCGCATGTGGGAAGCGAAGCCAGCCCTGCTGCATCATGAACGGAATGGCGCGAACGAGGCCGACCATCGCATACCCGCGTGCTTGGCGGCGGATGGTTTCCAGATGCGCAGCATCGGCGTTGAGAATGATAGCCCATGCAGAATGCAACGCGCCGGCGGTGTTGTCACAGTAATCCAGCCACGCGGTTTCTAACGCAATCAGCGAGGTATCCATATCCACCGCGCGGGCTTCGAGCATGGTGCGCAAATGCGGATAGGTTCTGGCATCCAAGGTCGCGAGCGCCTGCATCAGCGGGTGATTGCGGGGTGGCTTACCGGCCATGATCTCTTCCAGCCCCTCACGCCACCACGCGAGGCGGATATGGCCGATGAGCGGTTCGCTGACGGTCTCGGCGATGCGTGCTATCTCGTTATGGAAGTTGGTGAGTGTGTAGAGCGCGGCGCGCTGGGCAGGTCTGGCGAGCTGGATGGCGAGGAAGCGGTCATAGTCGCCCGCGCGCACCTGCTGCACCAAATCATTGCCGTTCGCGGCCCCTGCCATCACCCGCTCCTTCTCAAAGCCACGGTGCTATGCCAGAATGGGCGGCATGGCAACGGTGCATATCATTGGCGGCGGGGTGAGCGGGCTGGCGGCGGCGACGCAGCTTGCCGAGGCGCATATTCCGGTGAAGCTGTATGAGGCGACGGCGCATGTGGGTGGCCGCGCCCGCAGCTCGACAGATGCGGCGCTTGGTTCCATCGACCATGGATTGCACATTATCGGTGCGGAGTCGCGCGAGTTGTTTGCCTATCTTACGCGCATAGGTTCGGTAAACACGTTGAAGCCGATCGCCAATCCGTGGAAATTCCACCCTGCACCCATCGCGGATTATCTCGATATGTTAAATGCCGTCACCCGGCCAGATGATGCGGTGGGCGAGGATATTGCCCCGGAGAACCAACTCGTGGATGGGGGGGTGCAGAGCCGCGCGCGCGTGTTGCTGCATACACCGCTCGAGCAGCTTAGCAGCAAAGCGATGCGGCAATTGTTATGGCGCAAGCTGCGCTGCAAGGAGCGCGGCTATTACGTGCCGGCGGAATCACTCGCTGAGAGCTTTATCACCCCTGCCCTCAATCATCTCGAATATCATGGCGGCTGCATGTATTTCAGTCATGCATTGAAGGGCGTGGAATGGGCGGATGGCAAAGCCAACTCCCTCACTTTCGCGCGCAAGAAGGTGCCGGTGCTTGCGGAGGATGTGGTGATCCTCGCGACGCCGCCTTCGTTCACGCAAGCAATACTTCCAGCAATCACCGTACCGATATCGAATCATGCGAGCATCACTGTCCATTATGCTGTGGCACATCGCGAAGCTTTAGGGATTATTGCACCGCTCAACGCGCCCCTGGATATTGTGCGCTATGATGATGGCTATATTCGCGTGATGATTCGTATAGCGAATGCGCAGTGGCAAAGCGACCCGAAATTGTTGGCACATCGAATGTGGCGTTGGCTGCAAAAGCAGCATGCATATCTGCAGACTACGCGGATGCCGGAATACGCTATCTGGCGCGAGAAACGTGCGGGGCATCTGCTGACACCGCATCCGCGGTTGGATATTGCTCATCTACCGCCGCGCATCTTGCTCGCAGGCGATTGGCTGGAGGCACATGCCCCCTCCTCGCTTGAATCAGCTGCGGCAAATGGTCACCGTGCAGCCCGGGCGGCGATCGCGCTGATCCCGAAATCCGGCCTGCGCTATCAAACGCCCTATTCACCATATGGGAGGGTTTAAAATCCCCAGGGTGCAAAATGAAAGAACTTCACATTTACTACATCCTTACTTGTAGTTTGGTTGGGGCTTAGCTAATAATCTCGCTGACCAAAGGAATCTTGATGAGCATCTCACGTCGCAGCTTTTTGAAATTCGCCGCCGGTGGCGTTGCCTTGGCTGCTGCACCGGGATTTGCAACATCGACCACACTGAAACCCACACCCAACAATGAGGCTACCATGACCTTTACCCTTCCCCCGCTGCCCTATGCCAAAGATGCATTTGAGCCCCATATCTCTGCCAAGACATTTGATTTCCACCATGGAAAGCATCATCAAGCATATGTTGCCAAGCTGAACGAACTGGTCGCCGGCACGGAATTCGAGAAAGCATCGCTCGAGGAAATCATCATTGCCTCTGCGAAGGATACAACCAAAGCATCGCTGTTCAACAACGCGGCGCAGCACTGGAACCACAGCTTCTTCTGGCATTGCATGAAGCCAAGCGGTGGCGGCAAGCCGACCGGTGAACTCGCGAAGAAAATCGACAGCGACCTTGGTGGCTACGATAAATTCGCGGCGGATTTCAAAGCTGCTGCCATCGCGCAATTCGGTTCCGGCTGGGCGTGGCTCGTCAAGGATGCTTCTGGCAAACTGAAGATTACCAAAACCCCGAATGCCGACCTGCCGCTCGCGCACAACGAGACCGCTCTGCTTACCGTCGATGTGTGGGAACATGCCTACTATCTCGACTACCAGAACCGCCGCCCGGATTTCGTGCAGACGGTGCTGGATAAACTGCTTAACTGGGAATTCGCCGCGGCGAATTACGCTGGCGAGAAGTTTAAAGTCGCAGCTTAGTTAGGCTGAAGCCTCAGCGCTGTAGCCACTCGTCTTCCCTCACCGAGCAGGATGTTGAAGGTGCGGCAGGCGGCGCCCGTGTCCATGGTGTCGCTGCCTATTCCACGTGCTTTTAGGGTTTTGCGAAATGTGGCATCGACCATCTCATGGCGTTTACCTGTGCCAAGCAGGAAGATTTCTGTCGGCGGAATAGTGTTTAGCAGCGGTGCCAATGCCTCTACCGTAAATTCGCCGTTCCATGGATAGGTGGCGTTCGGCAGCACCAGCACATGCGTCTTGTATTCTGCATTACCGATGCGGAAGCCCTCTGGCCCATACGAACGGATGAGCTGGGCGTCGGTACCGACTGGCGGCATGATATCGTGCATAGGAGCTGCTAGCCGTTAGCGGTTAGGTTTAGCGAGGATGCCATAATATTTTTCTTAAGCTAATTGCTAACCGCCAACCGCTAACAGCTAAATTGGAATACGTTTGGGTTTGGTCCGGCGCGCCCAGAAGATGATAAGCATGCGGCAGAACAGGACCGAGGCAAACATCGAACTCAGGATACCGATGATGAGCGTCACCGCGAAGCCTTTCACCGCCCCCGCACCGAGCGTGTAGAGCAGCATCGCGGCGATGAGGGTGGTGATGTTAGAATCAAAGATGGTGCCAAAGGCAAGGTTGAAGCCGGAATGAATGGCGGCAAGCGGGCTCTTGTCAAACCTAATCTCATCGCGGATACGCTCGAAGATGAGTACGTTCGCGTCGACGCCCATGCCCATGGTGAGCACAATACCGGCGATACCTGGCAGTGTCAGCGTCGCCTGCATCAGCGACATGGTGCCGAGCACGGTAATGAGGTGCACTGCGAGGCCAAGGTTCGCGAAGATGCCGAACAGGCCGTAAGACAGGAACATGAACACAACGACGAGCGTGATGCCAATGATGGAGGCTAGGGTGCCAGCGTTGATGGAATCCTGACCTAAGCTTGGGCCGACAGAGCGTTCCTCGATCACATTAAGGGGTGCCGGCAGCGCGCCTGCGCGCAGCAGCATCGCCAGTTCGTTGGCAGATTCAGTGGTGAAGCTGCCTTCGATGATACCGCGGCCACCTAGGATGGCGGTGCGGATGACAGGCGCGGTGATGACCTTGTTATCGAGCACGATGGCGAAGCGTTTGCCAATATTAGCCTGCGTGATGTCGCCGAATTTCTGTGCGCCGAGGGTGTTGAACTGAAACTCGACCACCGGAATCGTGCCCTCCGAGAACGAGGCATTGGCGTTGGTGAGGTGTTCCCCACCAAGGGCGACCTGGCTGTAGATCGCGTACTGAGTTGGGTATTCTGGATGTTTCTTGTCCGAGGATTCATCGGACGGCAGGATCATGGTATCGGACGGGATGACGTTGCGTGAAATCGCATCCGGCGAGACATCCTCGTTCACGAGGTGGAAGGTCATTTTTGCAGTCTTACCGAGGAGGCGTTTGAGCTCCGCCGGGTCAGCGAGGCCCGGGACCTGAACAACGATGCGATCCGCGCCTTGGCGCTGGACAATAGGTTCCTTGGTGCCGGTCTCGTTCACGCGGCGCTCGACGATTTCGATGGATTGTTCAAGTAATCTCAGTTGCAATGCTTTCAGTTTAGCATCATCGTAATAGAAGCGGGTCAGGCCGTCGTTCTCATCTACGGACAAATCCGGGTCCACTTTACGGAACAGATCGTTGATCTTCACATCGCTGCCGACTGTGTCCTGACGGATGCGTAGCGAGACTTCATTGCCGCTGGCGCGCAAATCAGTGTAACCGACTTTTGCTTTGCGCAGGGTCTCGCGCAGGCCGTCGCGCACGTTCGCGAAATGTTCGCGCTTGTAGGTGTCGAAATCGAGTTCGAGCAGCAGGTGCGAACCGCCGCGCAGATCGAGGCCGAGGGGCACAGTGGATTTAGGCAGGAAGCCCGGGAATTTAGCGACCACGCTCGGTGGCAGCGCGTTGGGCAATGCGGTCAGCATGAAAAACAGGGTGACAATTGTCACCATTACCACTTTCCAACGCGGAAATTCGAGCATGCTACCCACCTTCAAAAATGAACTGGGTATCTATACAGTGTCCATTGCCCGGGGCAAGGGAAGTCTAACGGATATGCACGCCGCCGGTTTGCAACTTACGCAGCCTAATTCCATGCTGGTCCGCCCTTTTGGGAAGCTCACGTGCTGGTGCGGCAGGTTGCTTCATCGCCACTTCGTGCGAATCAGGCGTGTCGCCGGTGATGAGGGGATCGATCACCATCGGCTTAGCGCTGAAATTAATGTGGTCCACACGTCCTGCATCCTGCGCCATGGGCGGTGGCGGCGTAGTGTCGCGCGTTTTTTTATGCCTTGGCGTATCAGTTCGATTTTACTGGAGATTCTCTCAGGTATGGATTTCTGTTTTGGTTTGCGGCGCTCGGCAAGGTTTTTCAGCCGTTCCAGTGTTATCGCCTTATCCTGAGCAGACAGTTCTCTCTTTTGCATACTTCGTCTGGATCCACTCACCCAAACCATCAGCGCTGCCATAATCCAGCACCACGAATTCGACATTCAGATTATTTTTTCAGCCTCAAGATTTATGAGCAGGTTCTGCTCCAAAAAGGAACGCCGATTCCCCACGTGATGCAGTAGGATATCTTAATTGTTTTGGCCAACGCCATACATGCCCCTATAATAGGGCATGAAGGCATGAAAGATGACAGTTTTGTGACAAACGACTGACTAATTGTCGTTGGCAACGCTTTCGCGGCTCGGCACGGCGTTATCGTTCTTTTCCCCGGCGGCTTTGCTGGCTTTTTTCTTCTCGGCGGGCACGGTGCTTGGGGCGCTGTAAAGGCCGGTGATGGTGGCTTTGATAACCGTGATCTCGACGCCGGAGGCGATTTCCACGCTCATCGTGTCGCTGCTGCCGAGTTTGGTGATCTTGCCGACGATGCCACCGGCGGTCACGATCTTATCGCCTTTTTTGAGGGCAGCTAAGGTCGCTTGTTGTTGTTTCAGGCGCTTCTGCTGCGGCTTGATGAGAACGAAGTAGAACACGAAGAAAATCATGAGCAGCGGGAGCATGCTCATCAAGGGCGATTGGGTTGGCACGTCCGCAGGCACTTCCGATGCGGCTTGCGCGAATGCGGAGAACGGAGCCGATGCCAGCAGGAACGCGAGATGCTTGCTCATGACTATTTGAGCTTGGTTTCTTTGAATTCCACGTGCTTGCGGGCAACGGGATCGTACTTCTTGAATGCCAGCTTTTCGGTCTGTTTGCGCGGGTTGCGCTTCTTCACGTAGAAGAAGCCGGTGTCCGCCGTCGACTCGAGTTTAACTAGGATAGTCGCTTTTTTAGCCATGATCGCCTCGGATGTTTGAGGGCCGCTTTCTCGCGTATTTAGCTCCCCTTGTCAAGTAGCTAATGCCGCTTTTTTTCTGCCCTACCCCGCCATTCGTTTGCCCACCTGCTTAAACACGGCAATTGCGCGTTCCTTAGCCGCCGCATGGTCGACGATGGGGGCGGGGTAAGTTTTTGGCTTATAGGCTGAAAGCCATGGGTCATGGATGTGTTTTGGGCTCATCTCGCGCAATTCGGGCACATACTGGCGGATATACTCGCCGTTCGGGTCAAATTTGCGGCTTTGTAGCACGGGGTTGAAGATGCGGAAGTAGGGCGAGGCATCCGTGCCGACGCTCGACGACCATTGCCAGCCCCCATTGTTGCTGGCCAGTTCATAATCCATCAAATGCTGAGCGAAGAATTCCTCACCGGCGCGCCAGTCGAGCAACAAATCCTTGCTGGCGAAGCTCGCCACGATCATGCGGGAGCGGTTATGCATGGTGCCGGTTTCGAGCAATTCGCGCACGGCGGCGTCGATGACGGGATAGCCGGTCATGCCCGTGGTGAAGGCATCAAGCAGCTTCTTGTCATAATTCCAAGGTATAGCGTCGCCGCGATATTGGGGCATGAATTCCTGCGTCACCACCTCCGGGAAATGGAACAGGATGCTGGCATAAAACTCCCGCCAGGCGAGTTCGGAAATCCATTTCTCGCCGTTGCCCGCGTCGATGGCAGCGCGCAAACATTCACGCACCGAAATTTGTCCGAACCTTAAGTATGGCGAGAGCTGGCTGGTGCCGATGATGGGTAATTCATCCCGCGCGGTGGGGTAATCGGTGAGCCGCTCGCGGATGAATTTTTTGAGCCGCTCCTGCGCATTATCGACCGTCCACAGCGTATCTTTCTTATATTCATAACCGATTTGCTTAAGCAATCCCGCCGGGCTGTCGAGGTTCAGCGGCGGAAGCCCTGCCGTCCTCGCCGCTTTGGCGTTGTCTTGGGCATCCGCATAACGCCCCTTGTCCTTCACTTCATATTCCGCCCATTCGCTCGGCCCCAACCCGTTGCGCCAGAGTTTGTAAAAGGGGGTGAAGACTTTGTAGGGCGTTTTGTCGCCTTTCAGCATTGCCTGCGGGGCGAGGATGAGATGGTCCAGCACTTGCACGAATCGGACGCGCGGAGTCAGCGATGTTTTGACGGTGGCATCTCGCTCGCGGGTGAAGGGTTCGAAATCTTCGGCGGAGAAAACCGTTTCGCTTTGCAACCCTGTTGCGAGTCTGGGAATGATATCCGTCGCCTTGCCGTGGAACACCAGCACGCGTCCGCCCCGCTTTTGTAATTGTGCGTCGATATGGCAGAGGGTTTCCGCAATGAAGGTCAGGCGGCGGTCATTTTTATTGGTGAAGCGTGCTAAAATTTCAGTATCGAACACGAAAGCCAGTTGCACTGGCTGCTTTTGCGCTAGTGCTGTTGCCAATGCGGCGTGGTCATGAAGCCGCAGGTCGCGGCGAAGCCATACGAGGGATGTCATAGGGTAGCTGTTAGCGGTTAAGTTTTAGCCTGACTGTGCATGTGGCATAGTTATGGTCTGCAATCAAAGCAATTGCCAACTGCTAACTGCTAAACGCTAATTTGAGGCCATCTGGTGCGGCAGTTTGCTCATAGGATCGACAGCGCTTCGGCCTTCGCGGATGGCGAAATGGAGTTCGGGCTGCTTGGCGTTGCCGCTTTGGCCTACATAGGCGATTATGCCGCCATTGCCCACCTGCTCGCCTTTACGCACGGTGATCGTCTTGGTATGGGAGTAGGATGTCATCGTGCCATCCGCATGGCGGAGGATGACGATGTTACCGTAATTCTTGTTGTCCGCGCCCACGAAGGCGACAACGCCCGGCTGTGCGGCGCGGATGGGGGTGCCATCGGCAGCAGAAATAACGATGCCTTCGTTGGTCACGCCGTCAGATTTCAGGCCATAGGTCTCGGTAACGCGGCCCTGCACGGGCCACTGCCAGCCGGTCGATGCCATGGCGACGGGTTTGGCGAGGGTCTGCTGGTTGGCGAACGGTGCGCTAAGCGGGCGGCTTTCGATGCCCGATGTCGGCACGGCGCTCACGGTCGGGATGTAGCTGCCCAGTTGGGTGATACCGTTGCGGCTGTAGAAGTTGTTGCCGCGGTCATCAAGCGCTGCCATATCAGCCTTTCCGCAGGCGGAAAGGAAGATGGTTGTGAAGATCATTAATAAAGCGGCGGCGGATATGCGCATGGCGGTCCCTCGGTGGTGCTGTGAGGTCAGTTCGTCAAAAACTCTTACTTGCCATTGCGACTTAGGGCTTGTTTTGCAAAACACCCTTTTTATAATAAGTTACCACGAATTCTTTAAGTGTTTTTCCGTGGTTCGTCTAGGGGTAACACACAGCATAACTGAACGCAACGGCAATTAAATGCTGCGGCGTATTTTTTTTGAAAATTGAGAAATCACAGGCAGAAATGCCACAGGCTGTTGAATGGGGGTTTAGAATAGTTGTCATGCCGTCTTCAGGACGCCATCCATCTCTTTAAAGAAGTAGGTGGACCCCGTCATTCGACGGGGTGACAAGATTGGGGTGTCTTATTCCCCCACCAGCGGCACGAACCGCACGGTGGTGAGCACTTCCCTCACCACTGTATCCTCGGCAGTGCGGGTCAAACGAAGCAAATGCTGGTCGGCCACTGTTGCACCCACAGGTATGATCATTTTCCCGCCAATCGCCAGCTGCGCAAGCAGCACTTGGGGGATTTCATCGGCTGCACAGGTGACGATAATGCGCTCATAGGGCGCAGCGTGTGGCCAGCCTTTGCTGCCGTCGCCGATATGACTATCGATATTGCGCATTTTAAGGCTCGCAAAGCGGGTGCGGGCTATTTCACCCAGTGGGCGGTGACGCTCGATAGTGTGGACGCGGCGGGCTAGCTTGGCCAGCACCGCAGCCTGATAGCCCGATCCCGTGCCGATCTCCAATACACATTGGGTGGGCTTCACATCCAGCATCTGCGTCATCATGGCGACGACGGAGGGCATGGAAATCGTCTGGTGGCAGGCGATTGGTAGCGCATTATCCTCGTAAGCCCTGTCGCGGAACGTCTCCTCCACGAACTGCTCGCGCGGCACCTGCTCCATGGCGCGCAGCACGTTGGTATCGGTGATGCCGGATTTACGTAACGACATGAGAAGGCGGATTTTTTGGGAGGCGAGCCAGTCATCCTGCGTGGTCTGCAGGGCCGGGTGCACGCCCTCGATCAGCGGAACGGGTGGGGATTTCTGCTTCGACGCGCGTTGGGTCATGCACCCAGTGGGCCATAGGTCGGGGGTTGCCTGCAAGGGTGATGGGCATCGCAAGGAGGGTTTGGAAGCTCTTTAGGTGCCGGGTGCTGCTTTCGCGTGACTATACGTTAAAGACGTCCTTCAGCGCGCTTACCATCGTATAGTCCGTCATATCGAGGCTGAGCGGCGTCACGGTGATATAGCCCTCGCGGATTTGCTCGAAGTCCGATTCCGGTTGGTCTTTGAAGCCTTCCGTTCGCTGGCCGCCGATCCAGATATAGGGGCGGCCTTGCGGGTCGATACGGCGGTCGAGGTTGTCGTCGAGCCGTCGGCGGCCCTGCGGGCAAAGTTTGATGCCTTTGACATCTGCAACCGGAATCGCCGGGAAGTTGACGTTGATGAGGCGGTCATGCGTAATCACAGTTTTCGCGAGCGCCTTGATGATGTCGCCCGCGTATTTCTGCGGCACGCTCCAGTCGATCTCGCCGTTCAGCTGGTTACTGAAAGCGATGGAGGGGATTTCGAGCAATGTCGCTTCCATCGCCGCGGATACGGTGCCGGAATAGGTGACGTCCTCTGCCAGGTTGCTACCGTGATTAATGCCGCTGAGCATCAAATCGGGCCGTTTATCCTTCATCACTTCCATCACGCCGACGAGTACGGCGTCGGTGGGTGTGCCATCCACCGCGAAGCGCTTCTCGGCCACTTTGCGCAGTCGCAGCGGTTTGTGGAGGCTCAAGCTGTGCCCTGCACCGCTCTGCTCGCGCTCGGGGGCGACGACCCAGACATCGTCGCTCAGTTCGCTTGCGATGCATTCGAGGAGTTTGAGGCCCGGCGCATCCACGCCATCATCGTTGCTGATGAGGATGCGGGCGGTTTTTAGGTCGATGGCCATGCTGTTTCCTTTGTTCCGTAATTCCAGGGAAAGCTGGAATCCATATGCTAAAGAAAGTGGATTCCAGCTTTCGCTGTAATGACGAATTCCTATCTTTTAATTTCCTTCAACCCACCCATATACGGCACCAGCGCCTCTGGCACCTTGATGCTACCGTCAGGCTGCTGGTAGTTCTCTAGTACCGCGACGAGCGTACGGCCGACGGCAAGGCCGGAGCCATTGAGGGTGTGCACAAATTCCGTTTCCTTTGCGCCCGTGCGCTTGAAGCGGGCTTTCATACGGCGGGCCTGGAAATCGCCGCAATTGCTGCAGCTGCTGATTTCGCGGAAGGCGTTCTGTCCAGGCAGCCAAACTTCAAGGTCGTAAGTTTTCTTCGCACCGAAGCCGGTGTCGCCCGCGCAGAGCAGCATCACGCGGTAATGCAGGCCGAGGCGTTTCAAGACTTCTTCAGCGCAGTTCAGCATACGTTCATGTTCGGCGGCGGAATCCTCGGGCTTGGTGATGCTGACGAGTTCGACCTTCGAAAATTGGTGGTGGCGAATCATGCCGCGTGTGTCACGACCCGCGGAGCCTGCTTCACTGCGGAAAGAAGGCGTCCATGCTGTCAGGCGTTGCGGCAGCGCAGCTTCGTCCAGTATCTGTTCACGCACGGTGTTGGTAAGCGACACTTCCGAAGTTGGGATAAGCCAGTAGCCGTTGGTGGTCTGGAATAAATCTTCAGCGAATTTTGGCAATTGGCCGGTGCCGTAGAGCGCGGCATCCTTCACGAGATATGGCACTTGATGTTCCGTGTAACCAAATTCGCGGGTGTGCAGATCCAGCATAAATGCCGCCAGTGCGCGCTCCAGCCGAGCCAGTGCGCTTCTTAATACCACAAACCGCGCGCCGGACATTTTCGTCGCGGCTTCGAAATCCATCATGCCCAAGGCTTCGCCGAGGTCGAAATGCTCTTTCGCATTCGTGATGCTGGGCTTGCTTCCCACCACGCGCACTTCCACATTGCCGGATTCATCCGCGCCCGCAGGCACTTCATCGGCCAGCAAGTTTGGAATCCGCGCCAGTGCATCGTCCAGCGCGCAGCCATCACCGCTTTCGAGGGCGGCGATCTTTTCCTTCAGCGCCTTGCCTTCGGCGAGCAGCGGGGCGATGTCTAGCCCCTCCTTCTTCGCGTTCGGGATGGATTTGGCGATTTCATTGGCGCGGGCTTGTAGGGCCTGCACTTTGGTTTTGCCACCGCGATCCTGTTCGTCGAGGGCGATGAGTTCCTCGATATTGATGTCAAGATTACGCCGCGCAAGCGCGGCCTTGAAGGCGGCGGTGTCCTTGCGGACGAGTTCTTTATTGTGCATGTTCTCTCATTCCTATTTTCGTCATTCCTGCGAAGGCAGGAATCCATTTTTCTACCATACCAGGCGGATTCCAGCATTCGCTGGAATGACGATTATATGGTTACTTCCGTATTCGTTTCTTCCACCACCCGCTTTTTCTCAATCACCCGGCCTAGCACGATGGAAATTTCATAAAGTGCGTAGAGCGGAATGAAAAGCAGGATCTGGCTAAGGATATCCGGTGGGGTGATGAAGGCGGCGATGGTGAGCAGGATGACCACCGCGTAGCGCCGCCCTCGCGAGAGGGTGTTCACGCTTATGAGACCAAAGCGAATGAGCAAGGTGAGGACGATCGGCAGCTGGAAGGCAAGGCCGAAGGCCAACACAATATGCATGACGAGGCCGAGATATTCACTCACTTTCGCTTCCACCATCAGCGGTACGGCACCCTCGCCGGCTGGCACTTCGAAAGAGAGGAAGAACGCCCAGGCTTTGGGCATCATATAATAATACGCCATGGCGGCACCTGCGAAAAAAAGCAGCGGTGCAGCGATGAGGTAGGGCGCGATGACGCGCTTCTCGTGCTTGAACAGGCCTGGGGCGATGAACATGTAGATCTCAGTCGCAATGATGGGGAAGGCGACAAAGAACCCACCATAGAGCGCAAGCTTGAGGTAGGTGACGAAGGTCTCGGGCAAACTGGTTGCAATCAGGCGGTGGCTGCTGCCTTCGCCGAATGCTGCCGCGAGCGGGCGCAGGAAGAACTGATAGATATCCGCGGCGAACACGTAGCAAAGGCAGGTGGCAAGGATCCACGCGATACCGGCGCGCATGACGCGGGTGCGCAGTTCGATGAGGTGGGTGACGAGTGGGGTCTCGCTCATACGTCAGTCTTCGGCTTGGCGCTGAGATTCTGCAGCTCGCTCACGTCATACGCCGCCTGCGAGTTGCCTTCCATGTCGATGATGGTCGTCATGTCCTTCTTCAGGTCATCGAGACCTGCCTCTTCCACCATATCGGTCATCTGCTGCTTGAGGCCGCTCAGGATAGCGCGCATTTCGCGCAGGAATTTCATTACATGGCGGATGACGACGGGTAAGTCTTTTGGGCCGATGACGAGTAGGGCCGCCACGGCGATGAGGAGGAGTTCGGAAAATCCGACATCTAGCATAATACCCCGTCATTCCTTCGAAGGCAGGCGCCTGCAGAGATTCCCGCCTGCGCAGAAATTATATTTATTTTTTTTCTTCCGGTGGCAGCACGGTCTGGCTGGTGGTCACGTCGCCGCCATTCAGTTCGTTGCGTAGGTTCTTGATGCCTTTGCCGAAGTCGCCCATAACCTTCGGCAGTTTGCCGGCACCGAAGAAGATGAACACCACTAGCAGCACTAATAGCATGTGATAGAATTGCATATATCCTCCCTTTTTGTGTGTGGCCCTGCCTAGCACAGCCCTCAGGCGGCGGCAAGCAACTGTTGCCACTGGGCCAGCAATTCCGCCTCTTCAGCAGGTTTGGCGCGGCGGCGCTGTATGAGTGCGGCATTGGCGCGGGCGAGGCTTTCGGCGGAAAGTGGCACGGAGGCGGCTGCCACCGAGCGCAATTCCTTCATTAAATCGCGCACAGGCTCGCCGATCAGGGCGCCGTTGCCGTGGAGTACAAGGTCGCACCCCGCTGCCAACGAGCGCTCGGTGCGTTCGCCAAAGCTGCCGCCCAGCGCCTTCATGCTGAGGTCATCGCTCATGATGAGGCCATTGAAGCCGATCTTTTCGCGGATGTAGTTTATCACCGTGGGCGAGAAGGTCGCGCAGAGTTTGTCATCGAGCGCGGTGTAGAGAATATGGGCCGTCATGGCGAGCGGCAGGTCACGCAGTTCGTGGAATACCTTGAAGTCGCTTGCCTCCAGCTCGGCGAGCGGCGTTGATACGACAGGCAAAGTCTCGTGGCTATCCATTGTCGCCCGGCCATGGCCGGGGATATGTTTCAGGATACTGAGGATGCCGCCATCGAGCAGGCCTTCGGATTGCTGGCGCGCTAGTTTTGCCACCTGCACTGCCTCGTTGCCGAACGCGCGGTCGCCGATGATGGCGTGGCATTCTGGGGCGAGGATGTCCGCCACCGGCGCGCAATCCATGGTAATGCCGACATTGCGTAGTTCTTCAGCAATCAGCCGCGCGTTGATGTAGACGGCGCGCTCCGCATCAGCAGCACAGGAAAGCGTTTGCGCGGAAGGATATTTGCGCCAATGCGGCGGTTTCAGGCGGGCGACCCGGCCACCTTCCTGATCGACGAGGATTTCGGCATAGGGGTGCGTTAGCAGGGATTTAATGTCAGCAGTAAGGGCTTTTACCTGCGCCGGATCCACAATGTTGCGGGCGAAGAGGATGACACCGTAGGGCTGCTCTTTGGCCAGAAACTCGCGCTCTTCGTTGATGAGTACGGTGCCGGAAACGCCGCTGATGAAGGATTTGACCATATTTTTTCCTTGTCATTCCCGCGCAGTCGGGAATCCAGTGCAACGTGAGTTTATTTAAAAAGTTGTCCCCCCGCCTGCGCGGGGATGAGGCATTTCTAAGTAGCTGCGCTACTTACGAAATTTGTCACTTCACAGGGAAGCAGGCCGCGCCACCCAATTTGCCACACGCTTCTTTCGCCGCAGCCGATGAGCCGAAGCTGCCCGTACGCAGGCGATAGAACGTTGAGCCATTCACCTCCGCTTTCACGATAGTCGGCGTGCTGCCAACAACCGCGCTATGTGCACCGCTGATTTTCTTCCAAGCGGATTGTGCTTCTTCTTCCGATTTGAAAGCTCCGAGCTGTAGCATGTAGCTACCGCCAGTCGCTGCTGGTTTTGCAGCTGCTTTTGGCTTCTCAACAGTGGGCTTCTTCACCGCGACTTTTTTCTCGTTGATGATCTGCGGTGAAGAGAATGATTTCTCGACTGGCTTCGTTTCCGTAGCAGGAGCCGGGGTAGTGGCAACGGGTTGTTCGGTCACATTGGTCGGTGCTTCAGCCACGAAGGTGGTGGTCGAGGGGGCAGCGGGTGCTGACGTGGTGCTAGCAACCGGGGCTGGCGCAGAATCTTCGGAATCTTCGAGGTTGGTCGCAGCAGCTGATGGGTGTTCCGCATCCGGCAGCATTTTTTCTGCCGTTTGCGTGTCGGCATTCGCGATCACGTCGTAGATGGTCTTATCCTTGTTGGCGAATTGTTCGCCTTCCGGGTTGGCCGGGGTTTCCTTGATCGGCGCCGGGTCGGCCTGCACCATCATTTCACTATCGGTCGGTTTGTCACCGCCAGAATTATAGGCATAATAGGCGAGTGCGGCAAAACCACCGACAGCGACGGCCAGCACCATCCACGACATGGCGCGCGAGTTGTTTGCCTTAGGTTCGTCGATCTCAGCGTAATCTTCCATATCGGGTCTCATCGTAGTTCCTCCACCGGTTCAACACCACATACATTGAGGCCAGACGCTACAACAACCGTCAGCGCCCGCGCAAGTGCTAAACGCGCCGTGGTGAGTGCCGGCTGACCTTCCTGAACGAATCGGATATCGGAATCCTTGCTGCCCACATTCCATAATCCGTGGAAGCTTGCGGCCAGTTCCTGCAGGTAATAAATAATGCGATGTGGTTCATGCGCCACCGCTGCTTGTTCGACAAGGCGCGGCCAGCCAGCAAGTAACTTGATGAGGCCGAGTTCTGCCTCGTGCGACAGCAGCGACATGTCGGCGGTTTTTTCGGACGCAGCAAATGCCTCCGGCATCTGCTCACGCGCGAGGCGCAGCAGTGATTTGGCACGGGCATGGGCATATTGCACATAGAAGACCGGGTTGTCCTTCGATTGCTCCTTCACTTTCGCGAGGTCGAAATCCATGTCGGCGTTAGTTTTGCGCATCAGCATCACGAAACGGAGGATGTCCTTACCCACTTCGTCCAGCACGTCACGCGCGGTGACAAAGTTCCCGGCGCGTTTGCTCATGCGCACGGGTTCGCCGTTCTTGGTGAGGTGAACCAGCTGACAGAGTTTGATATCAACCGAGACTTTGCTTTCGGAAAGCGCTGCTGCGCTCGCTTCCATGCGCTTGACATAGCCACCATGGTCGGCGCCGAACATGTAGATGAGCGTGTCGAACCCGCGGGCGATCTTATCCATCGTGTAGGCAAGGTCACCGGCGAAATAGGTATAGGTACCATCCGCCTTCGCGATGGTGCGGTCTGCATCGTCGCCGAATTCACTGGATTTGAATAGGAGTTGCTCCTGCGGTTCCCAATCCTCGACTTTTTCACCTTTCGGAGCTTCCAGCACGCCGCGATAGACGTAGCCTTTGGCTTCCAGCTTTTTCACAGCGACGGGAATCTGTTCGCGCAGTTTGGCTTCGGAGATGAAGACATCATGAGTTATGCCCATATCGGCAAGGTCGCTCTTGATGAGGGCGAGCATGCATTCAATGGCCGTGCTACGTGCGGCTTCGATCTGCTTTTGCTTCGGCAGGAATTTTAGTTTGTCTTCGTGAATTTCCTTCAGCGTTTCGCCAACGGCTTTTAAATATTCACCGGGATACAGGCCTTGCGGGATTTCACCTATCTCCTCACCCAATGCTTCGCTGTAACGCAGCAGGGCGGATTCCGCAAGTACATCGACCTGCGCGCCCGCATCGTTGATATAGTATTCCTTCGTCACCTTATGGCCGGATTTGAGCAGCAACGTCGCCAGCGCATCGCCATACACCGCGCCGCGTGTGTGGCCGATATGGAGTGGCCCAGTCGGGTTCGCCGACACATATTCCACGTTGATGTTCTTGCCCTTGCCGATGGTGGAGTTGCCGTAGCTGGTGCCATCCGCGAGAATAACGGGAATCACCGCCTGCCAGACAGCTGGCACGAGGCGCAGGTTGATGAAGCCGGGGCCTGCGACGGTGACCTCGGTCACGCCTTCGAGCGCACGCAGTTTCTCAGCAATTTTATCGGCGATGTCACGCGGTTTCGTTTTCGCTTGCCCCGCCAGCACCATGGCGGCATTTGTGGAGAGATCGCCATGCGCGGCTTCGCGCGGCGGCTCCAGCGTCACGGCGTCCGTTTTGTAACCCGGCGACACGGCCTCAACGGCAGCGAGCACATGGTTGCGGTAGGTATCGAAGATGTTCATTTATGTTCTCGCCATGGGGTCAAAAATACGGGCGTGTTCCTCTAATGCAAAGCGATCGGTCATGCCAGCGATAAAATCTGCTATTACTTCTGCGGTGCGCTGGGTGTTCGCGCCATCCGTTTGCGCATACCACACGTTGGGCAGGCAATTGGGCTCGGCGATGAAGAAATCGAAAAGTTCGCCGACGACGCGCTTGGCCTTGCTGGTCATGCGGTTCACCTTGAAATGGCGGTACATGTATTTGAACAGGAAGGTCTTGATCGAGCGGTGGGCGAGTTCCATGTCGCCCGAGAATTGTACAAGCTGCTGGCCGAGTTTGCGCGCATCATCAGCGCTGGTGATGTTGAAATGCTGGATGCGCATACGGGTGTGGGTCAGCACGTCAGCCATCATGCGGTTGATGAGGCGGCGGATGATCTCGTGGCTCTGGCGTTGCACGCTTAGCATCGGGTGCTGGGCGCGCACCTCGGCGATGATATCGCCGAGCAGCGGCAGGCCTTCGAGGTCATCCAGCGTGAAGAAGCCGGCGCGCAAGCCGTCATCGATGTCATGGTTGTTGTAGGCGATGTCATCGGCAATCGCAGCGACTTGCGCTTCGATGCTGGCATGGGTGCCTAACTCAAGATCCTGCTGTTCGGCGTAATGCAGCATCGCGCGCGGCAGGGGTTTGGCGCCTTTGAAACCTGTCAGCGGGCCATTATGTTTCGCGATGCCCTCCAAGGTTTCCCACGTTAAATTCAATCCATCGAAATTCGCGTAGCGGTTTTCAAGATGCGTCACGATGCGAATGGTCTGGGCGTTATGGTCGAAGCCGTTATAGTTCACCATCGCTTCGTCGAGCCCCTCCTCCCCCGCATGGCCGAACGGCGGGTGACCGAGGTCATGAGCCAGCGCCAGCGCTTCGGCGAGATCTTCGTTCAGGTTCAGGCAGCGGGCCAAGCCGCGTGCGAGTTGTGCCACTTCCAGTGAATGGGTGAGCCGCGTGCGGTAATGGTCGCCCTCATGGTTCACGAAGACTTGTGTCTTGTATTCCAGCCGCCGGAAGGCGACGGAATGGATGATGCGGTCGCGGTCGCGCTGGTGTGGGGTGCGCATGATACATTCTGCCTCAGGCACGAGGCGGCCACGGGTTTCGGAGGTGGCGTAGGGTGCGAGGGTTTGGTCGAGGGTGTTGTTCATTGCGAAAAGATAGTGAAGCGCACCGTGCAGCGCAATAGCGTATTGAAATCTCCCCACATCTTGTCACCCCGAGTTTATCCCGGGGTCCATCCACACCGCACACTCACTGCCGGGTTGATGGGCTGGATCCCGGTACAAGGCCGGGATGACAAGCATTGTGTTTTCTGCGCGTATGTCCTATATTTGCTGCATGAACGAACCTTTCTCTATTTCCGAATCCGCCGCGAAGCGTGTGGCTTATCTGCTAAAAACCGAACCGGCGGGTACACGCCTTCGCGTCGCGGTGGATGGGGGCGGCTGTTCGGGCTTCCAGTATAAGTTCGATTTTGAGTCGGCAGCGCCGACAGGCGAGGATAAGATTTTTGGGCCTGCCGATGCACCCGTCATCGTCGATGACATCTCGCTCGGCTTCATTAATGGCGCGATGCTGGATTATGTCGAGTCACTCGGCGCATCATCGTTCGAGATCAAGAACCCGAATGCGAAAAGTAGCTGTGGCTGCGGGAATAGTTTTTCGGTCGCGCTTTAGCGGCTGTGGCATGATGAATTATCGGTACTGGCCTTTACCTGCTGCGCAAGGTTTTTCTCTTTTCTTTCCATTTTGTGCGCATGGGATAGGACATCATCTACCAATTCCAAGCCACCAAAGATTTTTACATGACTTCGTGGTTCTACGCGTTTCCAGATGCCATTAAAATCATGGTCGGGAAATTCATGCGTAAGAACGGCCTTCATTTCAACTCCCATGTCGCGCAGCACCAATTGCCCTTTGGGTGAAACCATGAATATATGGGCACCTCTATAAACTGGCGGCATAGATTCTGAGGATGTGTTATAAGGCTT